>CALUXV010000051.1 GCA_944324835.1 Candidatus Gastranaerophilales bacterium | reverse complement strand
GCAATCTGGTTTAACTCGGAATAAGTTTTTAAAAATGCAGTATGAAGTTCTTTATTACGTGTTTTATTTATAACAGACGGAAGCGTCATTGCGGCGACTACTCCGATTATACCAAGCGTAATCAGAACCTCCGCCAAAGTAAATGCAGCTTTCATACTATTTCAACTCTCCTATTTTACATTTATTTTTACATGTTTACTTGTAATAATACAAGTTTACATATTAGATGAGTAAATGTCAAGCAGGTAGAATTGTTGTTATGCAGGATGAACTTCTATTTAAATTAGGGCAAAGTATCAGATATTTACGTCTTAAAAAAGGAATGTCGCAGGAAGAATTGGGATTCAAGTCTGAATTAAGCACCAATTCAGTGAGTGCCATTGAACGCGGAGCATATAATTTCAAAATAAAAACACTTTACAAAATCGCCTCAGCACTGCAGGCGGATGTAATGGATATTATAAATTGCAAGTTTTGAGCAGAATAAGATTAAGGCACCTGAATTAATTACTCATGCCTGACGGATTTTACAATTTTAATTAACCTCTAAATTTTTTATTAATCTCGGAGATATAATTCTGATAGTTTAAATTATCTTTGTAAGCCAGATACCATCTTTTAAAAACTTCTGTTAAATTAGAAGAAGATTTTCCTGATTTTTGGACTAACTTATTATAAAAAGCAGGTGTATCTTCTATTTTACCTTTTTCAAATCTTCTTATATAAATACGGTCTTTTGTAGCACCGATTGCAGCACTAAATTTCGGGGTTATTTTTAACATTTTTCTCTCCAACAAACTGATACGGGAAAAAAAGACCGGTCATGATGACCGGTCTTTTCTTTAATATAATTAACGGCAAAGTGAACACTGACCGCTGCAAGAGCAGTTCAAAGCTTCTTTAGCTTCTTCCATTCTTACTTTGATACGTCCGTCAACCGCAATACCTTCACCTGTTGTTTCAGATATTAACAGCGGGTTGATATCAAGCTCATCAATGAATTTGAAATCACTTACTAATTGAGATAATCTCAATAATGTTTCTTTGATTTGATCCATTTGGGCTGGTTTTGTGCCTCTGGCACCTTCGAGTAACTTGTATGCCTTAACAGATTTAATCATTTCTTCAGCGTCAACATCAGTCAAAGGAGCAATTCTGAAAGTTACATCTTTCATAACTTCAACGAACACCCCGCCTAAACCGAACATCATCATCGGACCATACTGAGGGTCAGTTGCGATACCGCAAACCATTTCACGGCTGCCTTTAACCATTTCCTGAATGATAACACCCTCAAGACCTTCAAGCAATCCTTTTGCTTCAAGTCTTTCAAGGAGTCCTTTGTATTCTTTTCTCAACTGTTCTTCTGATTTAATGTTAACAACAACACCGCCAACGTCGGTTTTGTGAGAAGTTGTTTTAGAAGTCATCTTCATAACAACCGGATAACCTATTGAGTTACCTAATTCAACAACCTCATCTTCATTAGTTGCAAGCCCGTATTTGCAAGCACGGATTCCGTAAGCCTGAAGAACGTCGATTGATTCTAATGTTGTAAGTTGAGCTCTGCCTTCTGCAAGAGATTTTTTGATAATGCTTTCAACTTTAGCTCTGTCAACATCGTAACAAGGAATTCTGCCTTCCGGTCTTTCCATCCAGAGTCTTTGCTGATTCAATCTGTTCAAACCGTCAGCTGCCTGTTCTGCATACATAAAGAACGGCATATTTACATCCATATCAGACAATTTTGAGAAGAATTCGTTTGTTGTCATAAATACGCCCACAACCGGTTTTTGAGGATTTTTAGCTTTAATTTCCATCAATGCTTTAGCAACATCGATATCTTTCAACCCTAAGAACGGAAGATAGATTGTAATAATCATATCAACATTTTCATCAGCAATAACTGTTTCAAGAGTTTGTTTGTAGTGTTCGATAGGTGCTGATGCAATCATATCGATTGGGTTTTTAACAGATGCAGCAGAAGGTAAGAAACTTCTTAATTTTTCTTTTGTAGCATCTGAAATTTTAGCCATCTGCATACCGTATTCGCAAACTGCATCGGTTGCCATAATACCAGGACCGCCTGAGTTTGTGATTATTGCAACTCTGTCGCCTTTCGGGATAGGGCAGTTAGCAAAAACTTTTGCAGTTTCAAAAAGGTTCTGTAAAGAAAATTCTCTGATAACGCCTGACTGTTTCAACAATGCAGCAGCAGCTTTATCAGCACCTGCTAAGGAACCTGTGTGAGAAGAAGCGGCAGAAGCACCTGCTGCTGAACGACCGGCTTTTAAAGCAAGAATAGGTTTTTTCTTACTTACACGTGAAGCCAATTTTCTGAAGTTAGCAGGGTTCTGGATTGATTCCATATATAAAAGAATCTGCTGTACATCATCATCATTTTCCCAGTATTCAATAGCTGTTTCTGCATTAACATCAGCCTGGTTACCGATTGAAATAAACTGTGCAAAACCAAGGTTAAGGTCTTTTAAGATATTCAAAATACCGCCGCCCAATGCACCAGATTGAGAAACGAAACCGATATTACCTCTTTCCGGAAGAGATTCTGCAAAGCAGCCGTCCATTCTGATTTCAGGGTTAGTGTTAACAACCCCCAGACAGTTAGGACCAACACATCTCATACCGTATTCTTTAATTTTTTCAACTAATTGTTTTTCTAATTCAGCACCTTCTTTGCCTGTTTCTTTGAAACCTGCAGTAATTATACATAAACCTTTGATACCTTTTTCATGGCACTGGTCAATAGTTGAAAGTACAAATTTGGCATTAACAACGATAATAGCCAAATCAACCTCACCCGGAACTTCAAGAACTGAGGTATAAGCCTGAAGCCCTTCAATTATTCCGCCTTTTGGATTTACAGGGTAAATTTTTCCGTTAAATTTGTATTCCTGCAATCTCTTCATAATATCTGAACCGATAGTATGTTCTTTGGTAGAAGCACCAATAACTGCTATTGTTTTCGGTTTCATGATTTTGTCTAATAGAGTCATATTTTTGTCCTTTCTTTTAGTTTACAATTATATGTTACTCGTGTGTTTATTTAAACGTCAATACCTTCGTTATGTTCCATAATATTTTTAAACTTCTGCCAGGCATTAATCACCGAACGGCTGACCTGATTTTTATATGCAACAGATTGCTCATGGGCAGCCATTTCATACTTTACAACTAAATAATTAACCGTATCAATATAATTGTCGGCGTTATTCGGAACCTGAAGTTCAACTTTTATTCCTTTATTTTTGAAATAATCCATTTCTTTTTGAGCCGTAACCTGAACATAGCCGTTTTTCTGTTTGAGAAATACATCATACGGCTTGCTTTTAATTGTATCCGCTATTACATTGTAAGCTTTTCTTACATACTTAGCAGGTTCATAGCTCAAATCACCAGGGATAATATTAATTTTCCCTTGAAAATTTGTTCTTGCAGATTGTGAATTAGAGATGTTTTGTACTTGCATATAAATTTTCCTTTCAAATTTAGTAACCGTTTACAATCCACTCTCTCACTCTGAATTTTGCACCAAGATTATGTGCAGTCTGCTCGCAGCATTCAAGGTCAAGGTGCCTGCCTTTATAACCTTCAACGACGCTTGCAACCACCGGAATTTTTTCATCGGAACAGGCCTTTATAAAATTTTTTACCTCGTCATACGCATTGTCAAACTTAGGCTGCGAAAGTTCATTATATTCTTCTTTTGTCGGAGCATTTAGACTTACAGAAAATTCATCAACAAGTCCTTTTAGTTCCGGAACAACATTTCTTTTGTAAATGAAATTTGCATGCCCGTTAGTATTGATACGTATTTTGACATCGGGATATTTGTCCTTGATATAAGATGCAACCTCTTTCAACACATCAAACTTCAACATAGGTTCACCGTAACCGCAAAAAACAGTCTCAGTGAATGGTGAAATGTTAAGTGTGAGCGGTTCCTTATAAATTTTTTCAAACTGTTCAATAACATCTTTTGCAGTTGAATTTTCGTCATCAAGCCAGAGTTCCTGCCCTTTGACATCGCTCTTATCTTTTCTGAGGCAAAAGATACAGTCATTCGTGCATCTATTTGTCAAATTAATGTAAATTTTTCCGTCTAATGTGTAAACTAAAACGTTCGACATGTCTTGCCTTTCCTCTAAAATTATCTCACAGGCAATCTTTTTTTACAAGCAATTATGCGATTTTTCAAGAAAATTTACAGACTGTTCTTTTCGTCAAGTTTAAAACAATCAATAACTGCAAAAATTGCCGCAAGTTCCTGAAAAAATTTCAAATATTTTTTCGGATTTTTCAACGTACAAAAAATATTTGCCAACTCAAAACGATTCTTGAATGTCGGAATTGCAAACAATAAATAATTGTCAAAAAATGAACATCTTGCAGTTGGAGCTTTCATTATTTTTCTAAGTTGTTTAAACCTCTCCATAAAAGCAGGTGTAATCAAATACCGCCCCTCTATATCATCTTCTGAAAATGCTTTGTACCGTTTTGCAAATTCAACATCTTCCAGTTTTATTTCTTTTAAACCTGCTTCTTCCGGACTTAACCCGTACATTAAAAATTTATTAAAACTGTCTATATCCGCAATTATTGTCCTGGCACCTATTGGTTTATTAAATTTGAAAAGAATAAGAACATAACTAAATGTGTACGAGTGTTTTCCGTGCCCGCCTATAAAATTTGATTCCGCAACAGTATAGAAAACTTTCTTATACCAGCCTTCAAAACAATCGTCATCTAATCTTGAGTTAAACGAATTGATAATTAAACTTTTACGGAGAAATTCATCGGAAATATTTGAAGAATTTGAATAAGTAATATTCCCGAAACTGTCTATAACCGATTGTACTGTAAATCGTTTAAATTTTTGAGAAAATTCCCGCATATAACTGAACGGCAAAACTACGGCAAAAGAAAAAGTTATCATCGCAAGACAAAGCATAAGAAAAGCGACGCCAAAATATTCCGTTGTTTTACAACAACCTGCCGTAGCCAGCAAGGTCGTTAAAATTAAAAATAATTCAGAGGTAAACATTCGCCTTAAAAATTGTATCCGGCTCTTTTCAACTGGTATAATTAGTGGAACAATCTGTTTTTCATAGATTTCATTAAACACCGACATTACATCTTCAGACATATAGAACCTTTCACACTAAAATTTCTTTAATAACATACCATCTTTAAGAAGTTTATAAATCATATAGACATACTAAAACTCCCTCAATTACTTGAGGGAGTTTTATATTATTTGAATATCAATTATTCAATTTTATCATCGTCACCGAGCGACAAATCAGGAGCTCCGAACATACCTTCAATTTCTTCCAAAATTGCGGAAGGTTTTCTTGCCTGATTTCTCTGGGCAACTGCACGTTTTCTTTCTTCACGTTCTTTTTCTTCATTAGCGTTAGAAAGGTGATGGAAACCTGTACCTGCAGGAATCAATCTACCGATGATAACGTTTTCTTTCAAGCCGCGAAGCATATCTTTCTTACCTTCAACGGCAGCTTCCGTAAGGATTCTGGTTGTTTCCTGGAATGATGCTGCAGAAATAAAGCTTTCAGTATTCAAAGAAGCTTTTGTAATACCTAACAGCATATATTCACAAGTTGCAGGAGTTTTACCCTCCTCCTCAATTTTCTTGTTTTCATTTTCAAAATGCTGAATTTCAACAAGTTCACCCGGAAGCATCGTAGTATCACCGGCATCAAGAACTTTAACCTTTTTGGTCATCTGACGAACTATAATTTCAACGTGTTTATCAGCAATTTCTACACCCTGTGAACGATATACACGCTGAACTTCATCAACCAGATACTGCTGTGCAGCTTCAGGACCGCAAAGTCTGATAACATCATGCGGATTTAAAGGACCGCTTGTTAAAGGCTGACCTTTTTTAATTTTCTGTTTATCCTGAACAATAATGTTAGCATCGATTGCGTATTTAATTTCAGTTCTGCCATTGTCATTAACAAGATAAAGTCTCGGAAGATCTTCATCAGTAACGATTTCAGCAACACCGTCTTCTTCAGCAAGAATTGCACAATCTTTAGGTTTGCGGCCTTCAAGCAGTTCTTCAACTCTCGGCAAACCTTGAACAATATCACCTGTTTTCTGTCTTTCAAATACCAGAGTAGCAAGCATATCGCCGCGGAGTACCAGAGCACCTGCTTCAACCTGTAACATTGTACCAGGGCTAATTAAGTAAGGACGGCCTGTTCTTATAGTAACCTCGCCCTTATTTACTGAAATAACCTGACCGGAAACTGTTGCTTTATCTCCGCTTTCTGAAATTACTCCGTCAAGTCTTACAAAATCGCCTTTTTTAACAACAGGTTTTGAAGCAATTTTGATGACTTCTTCATAATTTTCACTTGTCAATAACAATCTTCTTGCATCTGCGTCTTCATTTTTAATTGATGCAACACCGTCGTTCACTGCAAGAACCTGAGTTTTTGCAACAGGTGTTTTCGGTGAAATTGTTTCACCGTCTTTTACAAGAAGTTCAGTCTGCAATGCTGTTGTTGATTTTGCATTTCCTTCCTGTTCACGACGGACAATAAGGTTTTCAAGAACAACAATTCTCAAATTACCTTTTTCATCAAGTTCAACCATACCTTTGAGGTGTGAGAGGTAACCCTGCATTTGAAGAACAAGACTTGTTCTCGTAATTGTAGAACCGTCAAGGTTTCTTACTCTTGCACCATCCTTATACTGCAACTGAGTTACAGGAACAATATCAATCAGGTCATCAGTTGTATTAAATTTGATTGATACGTTTTTCTGTTCAACATTAAGAACCTGAACAGGTCTTACAAGAATTTGTATAGGTTGGTTTGAAATACTGTCTTCATCAAGTGAAAGGTTTGTATCAAGTTCTTCATCCAAATCGTCAATATCCAAATCATCAATATTTGAATCCATGATTGTAATAATTGATGTTTCTTTAGCCTTGATACCATCAGCAATTACTGTACCTTTCTTAACGACTTCGCCTTCATCAACTTTTAATTCGCCAACGTTAGCAAGTGTATGCAATTCACCAGGTCTGATTGTAATTTCATGAATTATGTCATTGTATTCTCTAAATTCGACAATACCGTCAATATGGCAGTAAACATCTTTAACAATTTCAGTACCTGCAGTTACGTAAGTACCGTTTTCAACCATTTTTAACGAGCTGTCTTTAGAAATTTGATGAATTTCTTCAGGAATAAATACAACTGCACCAGGTTTGGTAATAATCTGATTTTCGTCAACTTCAACATCGACGTATCTTATTTCTCCAGAAGAAGTTACGGCACATTCATCGTCAATAAGTTCGGCAATAATCATACCGTTTTCTACAGGAGTATCAACCGGAGCTTTTACAATGTATTTTTCACCGGTTTTATCAACTGTCCATAATTGTTCTTTTTTAGTCTGTTCAAATGAAGCATTTTCAGGCATTAATGAAGCAATTACGATAGTAATTTCTTTACCCTGAACAATTTTCTTAATCTTTTTACCTTCAAATTTTACATCTTCGATAACAAGATCTTCACCGAAACGAACTTCACCTCCGTGCTCGGAAATTGTTAATGTTTCAGCAAGTTTTTCACCGGCTTTAACTTTCTGGTCATTCTTTACAAGAACTTTAGAACCGCCAGGGAGGTTATAAACATCACCGCCAAGAACCCAGATAACACCCTGCTTGTTGGTTGTTCTGGAAATATTACCTTGTCTGTCTTTCTTTTCGTCAACTGTAAAGTCTTCGTATAATACTTCACCAGGCAGATCTGATGTAATATCTTTTGTAGCCTTTTCCGTCAAACGGGAACCATCACCCTGAGATACCGGTTCATAAGTTGCAAGTTTAAAGCCTTTTTCCACTTTCATACCGTTTTCAAAGAATACGGTAGAACCTGCAGGAATGTGATATTTTTCAGTTTTCTTATCACCTTTAATTTCAATATCAGCTTCGTAGTTAGCAACTCTAACAACATCACCGTGACGGGTTCTCAACTCTCTTGTCTTAACGTTAGAAACCACCTCACCGGCTATAGCTGTTTCAACGGATTTCATAGCACCGGAACCTTTAAATACACCACCGGTGTGGAATGTTCTCATTGTAAGCTGTGTACCAGGTTCACCGATTGACTGAGCTGCAATAATACCGATAGCTTCACCAATATCTACAAGCTTTTGTGTTGTCATAGCCCAGCCGTAACATTTCTGGCATATACCGTACTCCAGACCGCATGTCAAACCTGAACGAACTTTCAATTCAGTCAGATTAAGATGTGAAATCTTTCTGATATCTTTACGATCCATTGTTGTTCCGGCTTTAACAAGAACATTACCGTCTTTATCGAGAATATCTTCCGCAACAGTACGTCCGAGTAATCTGTCGATTAAAGGAACAATAATTGTATCACCGTCCATAATCGGTTTCATGTTAATTGATTTTGTAGTGTGGCAGTCATCAGCACGAATAATAACATCCTGAGCAACGTCAACAAGACGTCTTGTCAAATAACCGGAGTCAGCTGTTTTCAACGCAGTATCTACAAGACCTTTTCTTGCTCCGTATGATGAAATGATGTATTCAGTTACAGACAAACCTTCTTTAAAGTTAGATTTGATAGGCAAGTCGATAATCTGTCCCTGAGCATCAGCCATCAAACCACGCATACCTACCAGCTGTGATACCTGTGATAAGTTACCTCTCGCACCGGAGAATGCCATCATATAAACCGGATTCAATCTGTCGAAATTGTCAACTACACTTGATGTCAATTTAGCTGTTGTTTCCGACCAGGTGTCGATAACTTTTGTATATCTTTCTACTTCAGTGATTTCACCTTTTAAGTATCTGTTTGTGGATTTTTCAATCTCTTTTTCAGCTTCCTGAAGTAACTGTTTTTTTACGGCAGGAACCTGCAAGTCAGCGATTGAAATTGTTACGCCTGATTTGGTTGCATATTTGTAACCGAGGTTTTTCAAGCTGTTCGCAACTTCAGCAGTTGTTGCTCCGCCAAATTCCAAATACATCTGGGATAAAAATGACTTCAAAGCACCTTTATCCATCTGCTTGTTGATGAAATCAAGTGTTTTATGTTTTGAATAAGTTGTTTCCATTCTATATTTCCTCAATTTTAATTAAGTTCATTTTTTATTAACCGTAAAGCATTAAGCAATAGCTTTTCTTACGGTTTCGTTGAAGATAATTCTTCCGACGGTTGTTTCAATTCTCTTACCGTGTTCATCCCTTACGATAATTTTATCGTGAAGTTCAATTACACCGACTTCAAGAGCGGAAATTGCATCTTCAAAGCTGTAGAAGTATCCTTTCGGCTCAGATTCAGGATTTTTCAAGATAGTCAGATAATACATACCCAATACCATATCCTGAGAAGGAGTGATAATAGGTTTACCTGTAGCCGGAGCAAGGATGTTGTTTGTAGCAAGCATCAACATGCGGGCTTCTGTCTGAGCTTCAATAGACAACGGTACGTGGACAGCCATCTGGTCACCGTCAAAGTCAGCGTTGAATGCTGTACAAACAAGCGGGTGAAGCTGGATTGCACGACCTTCTACCAATTTCGGTTCAAATGCCTGAATACCTAATCTGTGAAGGGTCGGAGCACGGTTCAGTAATACCGGATGTCCGTCAATTACTTCTTCCAATATATCCCAAACGATTGGTTCGGAACGTTCAATTTTCTTTTTAGCAGATTTAATATTTTGAACGTAACCTCTTTCAATCAATTTATTAACAACAAACGGTTTAAATAATTCGATTGCCATTTCTTTCGGCAGACCGCATTGATTCAAACTCAACTGCGGACCTACAACGATAACAGAACGGCCGGAATAATCAACACGTTTACCGAGCAAGTTCTGACGGAAACGACCCTGTTTACCTTCAATAATATTAGACAAAGATTTTAATGCTCTGTTATTTGGACCGACAACTGTTCTTCCGCGTCTGCCATTATCAATAAGAGCATCAACTGCTTCCTGAAGCATACGTTTTTCGTTTCTTACGATAATTTCAGGAGCACCCATTTCCAACAATCTTTGCAAACGGTTGTTTCTGTTAATAACACGTCTGTATAAATCATTTAAGTCAGATGTAGCAAAACGTCCGCCGTCTAATTGAACCATAGGTCTCAAATCAGGAGGAGTAACAGGTAATACATCCATAATCATCCAGGTTGGATCTGTTTCTGAAGAAATTAAAGAATCAAACAATCTTAAACGTTTGATAAGTTTACTTTTTCTTTGAACAGAAGTAACATTTCCTGCTAATTCAGCTCTCATTTCTTCAGCCTGAGCTTTTACATCGATTTCACTTAATAATTCTTTTATAGCTTCGGCACCGATACCTACTTTCAAAGTAGAATCTTCGTGTTCTGCCATATAATCTTCGTATTCTTCTTCGCCTAAAAGCTGGAATTTTTTGAAATCACTGTCTCCGCCATCCAATACAACATAATTATTGAAGTAGATAACTTGCTCCAAATCTTTCAAAGTCATATCCAGCAGCAAACCGAGGTATGAAGGAATACCTTTCAAAAACCAGATGTGAGAAACAGGAGCCGCAAGTTTGATGTGTCCCATTCTCTGACGTCTTACTTTTGAATCAGTAACTTCAACACCGCAGCGTTCGCAGATAATACCTTTGTGGCGAACTCTTTTATATTTACCGCAATAACATTCCCAATCCTTTGACGGTCCAAAAATTCTTTCACAGAACAAGCCGTCGCGTTCAGGTTTTAATGTACGGTAGTTAATAGTTTCCGGTTTAGTAACTTCACCGTAGGACCATTTCAGAATCCTTTCCGGTGACGCTATACTAATTCGTATATAGTCAAAATAATCTATGCTTGTTGACATTGTTTATTAATCTCCTTTTTTTGTTGAGTGAAGGGTGTTAAGTGAAGAGTGAGGGTAAATTGTCACCCGTCACACTTCACTTTTCACTTTTTTATAAGTCTCCGAATGAAGCCGGTGTTTCAAAGAAATTGATGTTCAACAATTCCGAATCAATATCGGAAAGTGTTCTTTTCGGAGCTGATTTTCTCAAATCATCCATATCAGTCATCAAATCAACTTCAACACCGTCCTTTTTCGCTACCGTAATATCAAGACCTATAGACTGTAATTCTCTTACAAGTACTTTGAAGGATTCAGGAATACCCGGTCTTGGAATATTATCACCTTTAACGATTGCTTCATAAGCTCTGTTACGACCGTTTACATCATCAGATTTAATCGTTAACATTTCCTGCAATGTATAAGCCGCACCATAAGCTTCCAAAGCCCAAACTTCCATTTCACCGAATCTCTGTCCGCCGAACTGAGCTTTACCGCCTAAAGGCTGTTGTGTAACTAATGAATAAGGTCCTGTACTTCTTGCGTGAATTTTATCATCAACAAGGTGAACAAGTTTCAGGATATAAGAAAGACCTACAGCTACAGGTTCATCAAACTGCTCGCCTGTTCTTCCGTCAATCAACCTTACCTTACCGTCTTCGTTAACCCAATCGCATCCTGATTCTTTAATACCTTTCAAAAGCTCTGCTTTAGTTGCTTTTTCTGAAGTATTTTCACCGTATCTTTCATCGAAAGACGGAGCTTCATAATAATTTCCGGTGAGGTAGGAAGCCAAACCGAGAAGAAGTTCATAAGTCTGTCCTACGTTCATACGGGAAGGAACACCAAGCGGGTTCAATACGATATCAACAGGAGTTCCGTCAGGAAGGAACGGCATATCTTCTTTCGGAAGGATTCTTGAAACAATACCTTTATTTCCGTGACGTCCTGAAAGTTTATCACCTACAGAAACTTTACGTTTCTGAGCTATGTAAACTCTGATAACAGTATTGGCTCCAGGAGGGAGTTCATCACCTTTTTCTCTGTCGAATACCTTAACGTCAAGAACTCTTCCGCCTTCACCGTGAGGTACTCTCAATGAATTATCTTTAACATCTCTTGCTTTTTCAGCAAAGATTGCTCTTAACAATTTTTCTTCCGGCGGATGTTCAGATTCACCTTTAGGTGTAACTTTACCTACAAGAATATCATCTGCATAAACTCTTGCACCGATACGAACAATACCGCGTTCATCAAGATGTCTCAATGCATCTTCCGAAACATTCGGAATTTCACGGGTAATTTCTTCAGGTCCGAGTTTTGTCTGACGTGCATCTATTTCTAATTTTTCAATGTGAACCGATGTAAAGATATCATCGTGAACACATCTTTCTGATAACAGGATAGCATCTTCGAAGTTATATCCTTCCCAAGGCAT
>CALUXV010000050.1 GCA_944324835.1 Candidatus Gastranaerophilales bacterium | reverse complement strand
TTATCATCTGTTTTAGCAAGATTAAACTCGGTATTATAGATTAATCTGTTTTGGGTTGATAAACTATCCAAAAACTCAGGAGTTATTTCGTTACCATCGTCAAGGTATGTATATTCATTTCCGTTATTGTCTTTATAGGTTTTAGGTTCTGTATTTGAAATATTTGCTGCAAACCCCATTACATCTTTATACTTCCTTTTATCAGAAGGATGAGTTATTAATTCGCCTTTTCTCATCTTTTGCATAACTTTATCTGCGATTATATCATCCTGCATGGATTCTGGTAGTTGATAGAATTCTTTTCCATATTCTTTTTTGATTTGGTCAGCAATTCTGCGGCCTTGTTGGTTATTCCATAAATCCATATTTTTTTCACCTGGGGGATTATTTGATGCTTGGTTTTCATGATAATCACCAGCTAATTTACTCAAACCCGTTGTATACTTTAAAGCTAAATCTGCTTGCATAAATGTATGTTTAAATGCATCAGCTTCATTATTCCATGTGTCATGTGCACCAGAACCTATTTGAAAGCCATATATTTTTTGATATTTTTTCGTTTTTGCATATATTGAATTATTATAATTTTCAATAAATGATAATTTTGCCATACTAAGACCTCCTTTTATGTTAAAATATAAAGTATATGAAACTCAACAATATATTTTTATTAATATTATGTTTATCAGGTTATATATTTGTTATTGATTCTTTAATAACAGCGATATTAATTATATTTTTTTCAAAACATTTAGATACTAGTTATGGTATTCTTATACAGTTTTATAATGTATATAAATTCCTGACTTATCTGAATATAACCTGTATTATATTATCTTTGGTTCATTGCTTATTCAAATTCAAAACAATTTTTTTTAATATAAGAATAAATAAAATTGTTTTTTATATAGGATTTATAACCGGTTTTTTACCAATTATTCTTTATTTAATTCCAATTATAAATACTATCGTTAATTATTAACTAACCATTAGAAACAAAAATTTATTTTATGTTAATATAAAATTATGAAATTATATCAAAAAATCATTTTAATAACATTCATTTTGATATCAGTAGGTTTCAATATCAAACATATTTTTTGGCCTTATGATTTCAAAACTCAGGCTGAAATGATTAATGTTTCAGTTAAAACAAGAGATTTCTCAGAAGAATCTTTTGATAAAATTTGTAATAGAATTATTAATAACTTTAAATCTGATAAAGATTTTGTTGAGATGTTTAAATTGAATATAAATGAATATAAAAAATATCAGTTAATAGCAAGAGATACAATATTACCGGCATATAAAAATAGTTATACTGCTTACGGCACAAATTACCCTATATATAGTAATTCATATTTAGAAGAATTAAACGAAAACAAAATAAAAGAATACAGACGTACAGTTGAATTATATTGTCTATACAACGATATTTACCAGCCGGCAGGTGCTTGCAGCGAAGAAACTATAGATAATCTTTTTAAATAATCATTAAAAAAACGGGATTGTTAAAAAAATAAAAAAACAATCCCGACAATTATCATAGAATATAGAGAAGAAAAGAGTATGCCTAATTATATTTCTTTAATAAAAACAGCCGTAGCCGTAGGGTGGGCAAAGCGATAGTGTGCCCACCATAATAAAAGCGAAAATAAAATAAAAGAATATAAAGTATACCAAACTAAATTTCTTTAATCAAAACAGTAGAGCCGAAAAAATCTTTTGCGTACTGTTTTACTTTATCTTTAACCTGTTTATTAATCCCATAAACCCATTTATAGGTCACCGGTTTAAATTTTGCAGCATTCATTTTAGATAAAGAGTTGTACATCAGCCCTTTCATAGATTTAACAAAGTTTTGAGCAGTAATTCCGATTTTTTTAACGGATGTAAAGCATTTACATGTATCATCAAACTGGATTAAAACCGCAATCGGTTTGCTGCATATTGGACAAATGCCGAATGAAAGTTTTCTTTGTGAAAATCTTTCATCATCTTTAATAAACCATTCATCCATAGGTTCAAACGAACAACAATGCCTCATATATATCTCCTTCCTATTTTAAAGCATAAAAAACCCTGTACCCTTAGGGGATAAAATCATACGCCGTTACTTAAAACCTTGTTGATTTATCAGGTACAAGATAATAATACACAATTGAAAAAAAACAGACCTCGATTGTTAAGAAATTGAAACATCTTAATTAAAGTAATTAAGATGTAACAAATTGTAAACAGGTTAAACAATAAAGAAGGAGCCTTTTTGAGGCTCCTTATATTTAGAATTAAAAACGGTAAACAAATGTTAAGAAATTAAGCTTGAGCTGCGTTTTCTAATTTTTTGCCGACTATGAAATCAGCTATTTTGCCAAGTAGAGATCTATTTTGCGGCTTATCAGCCAGACTTTCTCTAATACCTTGAAAATCTTTTGCTACATCAGCTGTAAGTGTTCCGGCTTTTTGACCTTGTCCGGGCCCTTCTGTTTTAGCTGCCGTGAAGGTAGAATTCATTTGCTGAATAAATCCAATACCCTGGTCATTCGACGCCCTAAGCCCTTTTGGAACACTGGCAGCCATTGTCATACTACCAAATGTTACAGATGCCATTTTTACTCCGTTTCTAATTCTATTTAATTTTTAAATCTTTAAATTTCCTAATTATCTATTACATATATATAAAGTATATACAAATCTAAAAATTGCTTTTTTTGTTTTATTTTGTTTACATTTTGTAACATGTAAATACAGACAACTACATGCTTTGAGGGGTATAAAGCAGCTGCAATACAGATTGTGTAAGTATTTCCCAAAATCTAACTCCGCAAATGCTGCTAATAACATGTTACATCATGTTTTCGCATTCTGCAAGTATTTACAGAAATTTAAATAAATTCAGAGAGAATAATATTACTTACTAAAAAACCGGCATTAGAGAGTCTATATCCTTTATTTGTTTTTACAATATGACCGGTCGAAATATACTTATCCAATATTTTTTTATATTTTTTATCGAAATTTATATTATATTTCTGGTTAATTTTATCTTTATCAATACCATCAGCAATTCTAAATCCCAAAAATATACTTTCTTCAAGTTTTTCTTTCTCAGTAAGCAATTTCCCAAATTCGTGTACTGTCGGGTTATATACATATTCTTTCAGAGTTTTAAAATTGGAATATCTTATACCATCAACAAAGCCGTGTGAAGAAATACCAAATCCATAATATTCATTTTCAAGCCAATAATTAAGATTATGCCGGGATTCAAATCCTTGCTTTGCAAAATTACTAATCTCATAATGTCGAAAATCTTTTAACTTCTCTATTGCCGTCAAGTACATATCAGCTTGAATATCATCATCTGGAATATTTTGCGGTTTATGATTATAAAAATAACATCCTTCATCTATTTTCAGACCGTATAATGAAACATGTTTTAACGGCAGAGTACTTACGATTTCTAAATCCGTTTCAAACATGCAGATAGTTTGATTTGGCAGGCCATATATAAGGTCTAAACTAATATTTTCAAAACCTAAGTTTACAGAGTTTTCAACTGTTTCAAAAATTTGTTTAGAATCATGTATTCTCCCAATTTGTTTCAATAACTTATCATTAAATGTTTGTGCCCCGATACTAATCCTGTTAAACCCAATATCTCTAAGTTTTTTTAAATATTCATTTGTAACAGAATCCGGGTTAACTTCTATAGTTATTTCTGTTAAATCTGAATAATTCAGTTTATTTAGGATTTTTTTTAGAGAACCTATTTCCATCAAAGATGGAGTTCCACCGCCAAAATAAATTGTATTTAGAATTTCACCTTTATAATAATAATCAATTTCTTTTAAAAGCGAATATAGATAACCCTTTTTATAATCAAGTTTATCAAATGATACAAAAGAACAATACTTACATTTGCTCAAACAAAATGGAATATGGATATAAACGCTTTGAGTCATTTATTCTCCACGAGATATAGCATCAATAAGATTTACTACATTTATTTTTTCAAACCCGTCACAAGAATTCCATAAAACTGTCGGTAGAATATCACCTGGCGTTCTGTTTTTAAATTCGCATTTACAGAACCCTTTAACCATATTTGTAGTACCATCTTGGTCTGGTTCAAAATATTTACAATGCTGACAAATCTTTAAAACCATACCATATTCTTCAAGTTTTGAAGCAATTTCTTTAATTGCATCGTAAACCCTAATATGTTGAGTTTTTGTCGTATATTTTTTCTTTTTATTTATAAATACAACTTTTACAAGTCCGCTATCAGAAATAATCTCAAGCTTGCAAGGATAATATCTTTTTCCATCAAAAACGAATACATTTACTAGGAGTTTTTCAATATGTTTTGGTTCTAATCTGCCAAATAACATATTTCTGATTCCTCTCAATGGCGGGAAGTTATACACAACCCTACAAAAAGAATACATCGGATACATAAATAAATACAAATGTTCTTTTGAGAATATTTTTGTATTCAATAAACTTGTACAAAAACTTATTGCCAGAATTCCAAACATCGCAGCAATAAAATAAGGACTTACAGCAAAAAAGTATTTATACGAATAAATCATTAAAAGCAAGTATCCCAAAATAACTGTTAATCCATTTGGCGCTATTAATGAAAATATTAATTCTGTTAAACTTTTATTTTTAATCCCAATTTGTTTAATAGCATTGAAAAACATTGAGCATCTTCTGCTTAAAGAAGGTATTCTTAAATCAAAATGATCAATATCAAGATAAACTTTTATGTTTGGATCAAATATACATTTACAGTTAAGTTTTGCAAGAAGAAGAGTATATTTTAATTCTTCGTTAATATTCTTGAAATTGACAGATCCAATTGCATCCACAATTTGTTTTCTAATAACAAGAGCATCTGAATTAAGTAAAGAACTTAATCCAAGTTTAGCACGCGACTTTTGAATAAAATTGTTATTATACTGGTTATAATTATATTTAATATTTTCAATGAGTGATAATTTATCTTTGCAAATCAAATTAACAGCACCGGTTATAACATGGTTTCTTTGAAGTGCAGTATTAATATTAGTAAGGAAATCTGAATTCACATAATATTTTGCATCCAAAAAAACATACGCATCAACATTTGTCACGGTTGAAAGGCGTTCAGTCATGATAGATATGGCCTGGTCTTTACCGATTGTATCCATATTTTTTATATTTAAAACATTAACGTCCAAATCACCCTGAAACATCATTTCAGATTCATCAGAGCAATTATCTAATATTACATTCAACGAATAATTTTTGCGAGGATAAGTTTGAGTTTTGAGTTGTTTAATAAGATTTTCAACTGTTTTTGCATTATTATGTGAATAAATAACGACACAGAGATTATTTTCTTTTTGGTTATAAGTATCTCTAATTTTTTTATTTGGTTTCAGACTTACAACTGTTAAAGTTATAAAATAAATAGTAAAAATTGCTAGATATAAAAATAATAGAATCATAATAGTCTCCAATTAAAAGTGTAGTCTAAAAATAAAAAATTTCAAATTATTTGTTTCGGGGTAAAGTGGAAAATATATTTATGTCATTAAGAGCCGCCTTATGATGTAATAAAGTATTTTAATTATGATTAAAACAGGGCAACAAGTCAACTGAATATCTGTTTTTAAAATAACAACCATGAGCTGCGAATAAATATCATAAAAATTTATTTATAGCTTATACAAAAGACCGATAGATAATATTCCACCGGTCTTTAAAGAGTGTGTGTGAATTAATTTAAAAATTAATTTATTATTCAGCAGGTGTTTCTTCTGCAGCTGGTTCTTCTGTTGCAGCATCTGCTTCTGCAGCAGCTTTTTCTGCTTCAGCTTTTGCAGCAGCCTCTGCTTCTTGTTTTGCTTTTGCTTTTTTAGATAATCTTACAACATCAGATTTTTTGTAGTTTAAACTACCATCATCATTACAATTTTTGATTAAATAAGCAACTGTATCTGTAGGTTGAGCACCTTTAGAAATCCAAGATTCAGCTGCCGCTTTATCAAGTTTCATAACTTTTGTTTTTGGGTTGTAATAACCTAATTCTTGAATAGGTTTACCTTCCCTTTTTGTTGTAGAGTTGATTACAATAATTCTGTATGATGGAGCTTTTTTAGCACCTAATCTTTTAAGTCTGATTTTTAACATGTTTAATTTTCCTTCTTAGTTTTAATAATGTCTAGTGTAAAGATTCGCCGCTTAATCTTTAGCAGAATAAGCCTAAGAGGAATAGCTTATCCCATGATAATGTAACCATAAAGAGCAATTAATGTAAAGAGGTTAAATAGTCGGGGGATGAAAATATTTACAGAAAATTTAATATAACTATATAAAAGGAGATAATATTTATGTTAGAACTATTTATTTTACCAACCTGTCCATATTGTTTTAAAGTGATGAAATATCTTGACGAAAACCATATTCCATACAAAAAAATTGATATAACCGACAAACAGAATGAAGAAGCATTAATTAGAATTGGCGGAAAAAGACAAGTTCCATTTCTTATTGATAAAGAAAATGGAATAGAGATGTATGAATCATCAGATATAATTGAGTATTTAAAAACATTATAAAAATTTATTAACATCTTTACTACTAAATTATAAACATCAATATTGTAGTGTTATAATAATATTAAATTAAGGAGTAAAGATTATGGGAATTAAGCCTTGGGCAGAATATTTTATGGATTTGGCAAAAACATGCTCTACACGTTCTAACTGTATACGTGCACATGTTGGGGCCGTAATTGTTGGACAAGATAAAAAAATTAAAGCAACCGGATATAACGGAACACCATCAGGTGTTGAATCTTGCTATGAAAGAGGTGAATGTTTTAGAATTAAGCATAAAATACCATCAGGTACAAGATACGAAACCTGTCGTTCAATTCACGCAGAACAAAATGCTATCATCCAAGCAGGACAAGATAGATGTATGGGTGCATCAATGTACATATACGGCCATAATTTTATTTGTATTCTTTGCAAAAGATTTATAGTACAATCCGGAATAAGAGAAGTTTTTTTAAGAAAAGATGATAATTCTGAAATCATAAGAGTAACAGTTGAAGATATAAAAAAGGAATTAGACGAGCAAACTCAATTAGTATAATAATTATTTAACTATTTTTTGATTATCTATATATCCGCTATATCCAAATGCAGCAAGATTTTGTGCAGTATATGTTTTCCTTATTAAACCATCACGACGGTTTACTTCTTGGAATTCGCCTATTTCTTGATTCCCGTAAATTCCTTCTTGTCCTGTAACAACCGATTCTCGTTCTGCTTTATCCGTTTTATATTCATTTGCATTACCTTCTATTACAGTAATCGAACCATCGGAATTAACTGATTCTAATATACCTATATGACTTGCTTTTGATTCCTCAATTTGATGATTAGGTAATATTGCAACAAAGTCTGATTTCCATATGATAAAATCTCCTTCATGCATATTTTTAATTTGTTCCTTTATTTGCGATTCACGAGAATAACGTTCTGTTATAAAATTAGAAGGAGTTATTGAATTTGTATAAATTGAGTTATATGTATTATTTGCTTTACCCCAATCAATAAAAGCTTGTACGGATTTTTTATGTTTACCAATATTTATATTTGCTTCTTTTGCAATATGACTAACTGCATGTGCACACCACTGGTGGTTGAATGTTCCAAATTTTCCTATAACGTGCATTTGTGTGTTATTAATATCTTTAGAAGAAAGTTTATAATATTCATCTTCAGTTACTTCCTGAATCCCAAGATGATTTTGTGCCACATCCAAAAGATGTGTTTTATGTTGTTTTTTGTACATCAACGAATTTGTTTTTTCTCCAAAAGGATTAGATATATTCCCAATTTTAGGGATATTAATTTTTTCTTGTTTAGATTTTGGTATAAATAGACTCAAACTGAATTTTTCTAATGCTGATTTAGATTTATTCTCAAAATAGCAAGGAAATAACGGTTTTTCTGTCCCCGCTTCTGTTGTATCAGCCGGAATATAAACCGTCGAATTATAATTATAATTTGAAGTTACATCATAATTGTATGAACTCATAATAATCCCCTATATTTATATAAAGTGTAATATCATACAAAAATTGATAAAATTTTTTCATTAATTAAAAATTTTTAATAAAAATTTTAATAAACTGAAAATATGTTGAACTATTTTTTAATTTCACAATTATCATGGTAATATGAATAATTTTTTAGAAAAATTTACACCTAGAGAACGTGAAGTTTTGGAATTACTGGTTGAAGGTTATTCCAATCCTGAGATAGCACAAATATTACATATTACTACACATACTGTCAAAGCACATATTTCCTCTATGTACGAAAAAACAAACATTTATTCAAGAGTTTCACTTGCGGTAAAAGCTTACAAAGCTTTTATAGAATCAAAAAATAATTAATCAAAGAAATAAAATTTTTTGTTAATTAGTTGTTTTTTCGGTATCAAACATTGACAGCATAGAAGTTAGTTTTTTATTTGCTGCCATAGTTCCTAAACATAATGTAGAAAATATTATAGGAACTCTTATTATGCTTTTCATCCCCTTAGTTATACTGGATGAAAGCGACAAGAAAAACACAGGAACAAGGGTATCTTTTAAAAGGCTTTTTGTAGTACATTTCAATTTATCTTTAAAAGTTTTTTCTTCTGCAATTCTAAAACTTTGAAGTCCGATAAATGAATTGTTGAATACTCTCATTTCAGGCATATTATAAATATTGCCGATAATATTTTTTTTAGTATTTTCATCTATCATATTATCAAAATGTTTCAAATCATCAGGCATATTTTTTTTGAATTTTTTAAATGGGTTAAATATATTAGTACCTTGTTTATCTAATTCATGGGAATCTATCACTTCCTGTACAATTTCATTTGATTTTTTTTCTATTTTTTCAGTCATATAATTTTTATGGGTATGTCCTATATTTAAAAGATAATCAGTTGCAACACCGCCAATAACCCCTGATAAAAGAACTAATGAACTGTCTATACTATCTCTTACTATATTATACGTATTTTTTGTAATAAATTTAATAGGTTGTTTTAGTATATTATATTTTGATTTCCATAATTTTGATTCTTTTACTTTATTTATAAATTGAGCTGTTAGTTTTTCTGCGTTTTTCTTTAATGGAGAATTAATAAAATTTTTTCTACCAATAGTATATGCAACAAGCCCTGCAGCAGAACCGCCTAATATAGCAGTATCTCTTATTAAAACCTTTTTCTTTTCGTGTTGAGGAGCTTTTTGATAATCATTCACGACTTTATATGCGCCGGTAAACCCAAACAGAAACATCCCGGCAGACTTTGAATTCAAAACACTGTTAACACTACTAACAATACCCATACATGTATATTAAATTTGAACACAAAAATTTTTGCTAGTGTCAGACTATATAATTTAAAAAAATTAACCCTCTCTATATTCAGGAGTAATTACTTTATCAATAAGCCCATATTCTACTGCTTGAGCTGCTGACATATAATAATCTCTTTCGCAGTCTTTTTGAACTTTTTCCAAATCTTGACCTGAATTTTCGGCTAGAATAGTTGTTAATTCTTTTTTCATACGAAGAATTTCTTTTGCTTCGATTTCAATATCAGTTGCCTGACCTTTTGCTCCCCCTAACGGCTGGTGAATCATGATTCTTGCAGATGGAAGTGCTAACCTTTTCCCTTTAGCACCTGATGACAACAAGAATGACCCCATACTTGCAGCTTCACCCAAACAGATTGTTGATACATCGGCTTTAATAAGATTCATAGTATCGTATATCGCCATGCCGGCAGTAATTACACCGCCCGGACTGTTGATGTACAACATAATATCTTTTTCCGGATTTTCGCTGTCCAAAAGTAAAAGCTGAGCAACGATAGAATTTGCTACTTCATCATCAATTTCTGTTCCTAAAAATATAATTCTTTCTCTCAATAATCTTGAAAAGATATCAAAAGAACGTTCACCTCTTGAAGAAGCTTCAATAACGGTTGGCATATAGCTTAATATTTTAGAAACATCACTCATGCTTTTCTCCTTTTTCAATCATTATATTACAAACCTTTTTTTCTGTCACGAAACAATCTATTTTTATATCAAATTCTTCTGACGGAATTTTGTCAAAAACAAGTTTTTCAGGTATCGGCACAAGTTTTACGGTATTTATATCTTTTAAAAATCTATCGTAAAACCCGCCTCCGTAACCCAGCCGGTTGCCCCGTATATCAACAGCAAGAGCTGGCACTATTACTAAACCAAGATTTGGACATGATATACAATCTGTTTTTGGTTCTTTGATATTGTATTTTGCAATATTTAGATTATCTCCTTTTTTGTACGGGCAGCATTCAAGGTTTTTGCCGTTCATTCGGGGTAAATAAAAATTTTTATTTTCATAATCCAAGAGTTTCAAAACATTTATTTCAGATTCAAGCGGGTAAAAAATCATTATATTTTTTGATTTTTGAAAGATGTTTGTTTTAATAATATTGCTGACAATAAGATTACTAATTTGTTTAATATCCAAATTATTACGTATTTCTTTTGCTTTTAGTCTGAGAGAGGTTTTGTTATCCATAAATTTAATATATAATAAAATCAGTTATGGATAAAGAAAAAGAAACAAAATTATATAATCCGGAATGGGATGAACATGGATATATACAGGTTTATACAGGTGACGGTAAAGGAAAAACAACGGCATCTTTAGGACTTGCAATGCGTGCGTTGGGTCGTGACTGGAAGGTTCTTTTAATAATGTTCACCAAAGGCGGGAACAAATACGGAGAGCTTAATTCTTTTAGAAATCTTTCAGAAAAAATCAGCCGCAATTTAACGATATATCAGGCAGGTACGGAACATATAGTTTATTCGGACAATATAACAGACGAGGATAAAAAAGTTATAACCGACGGTTGGATACTGGCAAAAAAAGCTATAAAAAACAATGAATATAACCTTATAATCCTTGATGAATTAAACATTGCAACAGCTCTAGGTATAATTGATGTTGATGATGTGGTTGACACAATAAAGAATAAACCTGACAGAATGGAGATAGTATTAACCGGCCGTGATGCAAATCAAAAAATTATTGATGCTGCACATCTTGTATCAAAGATAGAACCAGTAAAACACTATTGGGATATTGGAGTTTCTGCCCGTAAAGGGATAGAATTCTAGTACTTTCTTCTTACATAAAAACTCTTATTTTTCTTAAAAAATAAATTCTCAACCGGTTCAATAGATAAATCAAATACATACTTTAGCATGAAATTAGAGGTCTTTTTATGCTAAAGAAACTGTTTGTTATATTTATTCTAATAATGAGTTTAACCTTTTCTGTCAACGCAAAAGACAGCACATTAACTACTCTGTCAAAACTTGAAGATGCAACATTCGGCATAGATTATTCCACAGAAAAACCGGAAAAAAGACTTGAAAGGTTAGAAAAAAATATTTACGGAAAAACAAAATCAGGCTCGATACAAACAAGACTTTCTAATATAAATAAAGATATCGCAGGTGATGTTATAGGTGAAGAAATAACACCGTCTAAAGATACTTTTATGAATGAAGATGATTTGATTGCCAGTGACGGTACGGAAAATTATCCGATATTGAATGAGATTGAACAAAAACTTTTTTATCAATCTACACCGGAAAAAAGTCTTCATTCCCGTATAGTAAATATAGAAAAGAAATTATTTAATAAGACTTATGAAACAGATGATTATTTTACAAGGGTTGAAAGAATTAAAGCAGAATATTATAACCAGAATCCTCCAATTGCGAATGCTGGGGATTTTGATAACAGCTATGACAGCTATAGTGACAGTTATACAGCTTACAACGATACGGAACCGGATATCCAATCTTATTACGCTCCTCCTACAATGAGGGATTGGAACAATCGCAATAGTGCTCCATATAGTACCTATAGTCCGACAGATGAATACGAATTGGCGGCATTAGAAGAAAAATTTTTAAAAAATACTTATCCAAACGAATCAGTTAATGAACGATTATCCAGATTGGAAAATAAAGTTTTTGAAACGGATTTCTTTTACGATGATGCAAAACTAAGAATAGATCGGCTTGCA
Source organism: Candidatus Gastranaerophilales bacterium (assembly GCA_944324835.1). GTDB lineage: Bacteria > Cyanobacteriota > Vampirovibrionia > Gastranaerophilales > Gastranaerophilaceae > UMGS1585. The sequence goes on along the minus strand of CALUXV010000050.1, from coordinate 453 downwards.
AGTGTATCTAAGGCAAAAAAAAGTTCGCACAGATACGATAACAACAAATTCTATTCAAAACTCAATACGGCAATGACTATTGGGTCAATGGTACTGATGGTTTTGGCATTTATCCTGTAAGCTGCACTATCGACAGCAATGAGTGGTTTTCGTCGTCCTGAGTGAATACGAAGGACCGCATGGTCGGGGGTAAATGTATTGGGTTGGATTTTTGATTTCCATGTTTTCCCTCCTTGTAATGACGAAAAGAAAAGAAAAGAAAAGTAGGGTAGACTTTAGTCTACCGTTAATCTTCACTTTGTTCGTAATGACGGGAAATTATTACAATCTACGAAAATATTTATCAACCTGAATTTTTAATCAAGCGGGAAAACTTGAATTGTAACTTTCACAATCCATTTACCCCTTCAGGTTCTTACCAGTGTAGATATTTGATTATAACGTCTATTCACT
>CALUXV010000049.1 GCA_944324835.1 Candidatus Gastranaerophilales bacterium | reverse complement strand
TGCTCCTGTGATGAAATTGGTCTGAATGTTGAAAAGGCTCCATTCTCATTCCGCCTTGCATCACATCGGCATATTAATTTTTCAATCTGCAATTTTGCTCCTGTGATGAAATTGGTCTGAATGTTGAAAAGGCTCCATTCTCATTCCGCCTTGCATCACATCGGCATATTAACCACTATTTAATTACATTTACCCCCTGTGATGAAATTGGTCTGAATATTGAACTGGCTTCATTTTCATTCCGCCTGCATCACATCGGCATATTATAATCTCTCTAATGTTCGATAAAAAAATCATAACAAATAAAAAATAAAATTACAAATATTATTTTACTTTTTCAAAATAATCATTAAAGAATAACACATAAGGTGTGTCTATTTCTAAAATAAACGGAGATAATAACGATGATGAAGTACATAAAACTGTTATGTTTAATATTAGTATTATCCTGTCCGCTGCAAATAAATGCGGCAATTATGCAAGGCGGAGTAAGTGAAAATTCTATTGCAAAATACAATAAAGTCATAGACAGAACAACTAAAGCCCCGATAGCAGGAGCAGCAGTCAGAATCCCGCAATCTGGTTATAAAACATATACAGATAGTGACGGTAAATTCGCAATGCCGTCATACGTACCAAAAAACACTATCGTTTCGGTTGAAAAACAAAATTACAAACCGTTTTCCATCACTATTACGGATAGAAACATGGGACGCCCGTTAAATCTAAGCATTGAAAAATCAAACAAATTTGATATTGTAATAGACACTGACATATACCATATCGGCGATAACAATTATTCAATGGCATCAGCAAACGCCGGACAATTCAGAGGACGTTCAGCAGGGCCTGTTTACAGAAAATCATTTTTCATGCCGGCATCCGCTAAAAACAAAACCAATTATCTTGTTATAGGGTCAATTATAGGTATAGATACAGCACTTGCTAGAGGTATGGGACAAAACAGTATTACAACATCATTTGCATCTCCGCCAAGTATCTACTTTAACGGTAAAAAAATTGCAGAAATACAAATCAACGGAGATAATCAAAAAATAAAAATTCCTAATTATCTTATAAGAGGCAACCAAAAGAACGAAGTTAAGATAATGGCAGGAATCAACCTCCGTCAGACCGCATACGTAGATTTTGACGATATTGAGTTTATGAACCTGAATATTGAATAATATGAGCATCCATGATACTATTTGTTTATGGAACATATATTTAAACAGCAAGTTTCTTATTGTGATACCGACGCGTTTGGAGTAGTTTGGCACGGTTCATATCTAAGATGGTTAGAAATGGGACGTATTGGTTTCTGTGATAATATGGGACTAAATCTTATTGATTTGCAGGCCCGTGATATTGTCATGCCGGTTACAAACATAAATGTAAGATACAAAGCATCAGCCAAAGCTTACGATAACTTGATTATAAAAACAACTTTATCAAAAATTACCCCGTTATCAGTAACTTTTGACCAGACAATAATGAATGAAGAAACAGGGCTTGTATACATACAGGCGGTTGTTGACGTTGTATCAGTAAATAATGATGGTAAGTTATACAGAAGATTCCCTGCAATAGTTAAGAACGCTTTTGATAAAATATCAGAAGAGGCGTTATTATGCAGCGTTTAAATAAATTTATTGCTTCATCAGGACTTTGCTCCAGAAGAAAAGCAGATGAACTTATTGAAACAGGACATGTTATTGTAAACGGTAAAGTCATAAAAGAACTGGGATTTCAGGTTTCAGAAAAAGACAAGGTTTTTGTAGATAGAAAACTTATTCATCCTAAGAAACTTGAATACTATAAATTCTACAAACCTGCCGGATATATAACAACCTCAGAGGACGAAAAAGGGAGAAAAACTATTTATGATATTCTTCCTGACGGATATAATCAATTTAAACCTGTAGGGCGTTTGGATAGAGAATCTACAGGACTTTTGATATTAACAAATGACGGAGATTTAATTAATCAATTAACCCATCCGTCAGTTAAGGTTCCCAAAGTATATCTTGTAACCATTAACGGGAAAATTAACCAGAATCAACTTGAACAGATGGCAAAAGGAATAGAAATAGAACCTGATAAAACTGCCTATGCAGAATGTTCGGTTTTAGAAATTTCAAATAAATCAACAATGCTGCAGGTTGTTTTATATCAGGGTATGAACCGCCAAATAAGAAAAATGTTTGATTTTCTTGGTTTTGAAGTTGTATCCTTAAAAAGAATACAGCACGCCACAATATCATTAGAAGGACTAAAAAAAGGACAGGTCAAACCGATTAAACCTATTCAGATACGGGAATTAAAAAGATACCTTTCAAAGCTTGGAGCAAACAATGATTAAAGTAGCAATTGCCGGCAATATTGCGTCCGGAAAGTCTGAAGTTGAAAAAATCTTAAAAGAAAAAGGATATAAGGTTTTTGATACAGATAAAATTGCACACAAAATTCTTGAAACATCTGCTACAGTCATAGAAGCGTTTAAAATGCATGATATTCTGGACAATGGTATTATCTCAAGAAAAAAACTCGGCCAGCTGGTATTTAATAATCCTGAATTAAAACAACTGCTTGAATCAATAGTTCATCCGCTTGTAAAAAATGAAATAAACAATATATTTGAAATCTATAATAACGAAAAATACGTATTTATAAGTATCCCGTTAATTTTTGAAGCTAATATGCAGAATTTGTTCGACAAAATACTTTTCGTATATTGCAGTGATGATATCAGATTAAAAAGACTGATGAAACGTAACAATCTTACGGAAGAAGAAGCAAAACAGAGAATAAATTCTCAAATCCCGCAGGATAAAAAAATCAAAAAATGTGATTACGTTATAAAAAACGAAGCCACTATTGATAATCTTCGCAGCCAAATCGAAAAAATATTCTAAGCATTTTCAACCGGCACAAATATTCTCATATTTTGAGTAGAACGTAAGTTATAAGTGCGTCCGTCACTACAAGCCGTGCCGTCACCTAATGTAACCTCAATATGACCGTGCGTAGAATTATAGCCTGCTGCGCCTCTGTCATATACTAAAATACAACCGGCCGGAAGTTTTTTCAAATCAACACTTGATGGAGATACTTCTTGAAAATCTTTATTCTTTGCAAGTACGCCGCCCATTTGGTATGCAGAGGCGGTATGTCCGTTATGCATTCCTGTTCTTTGAAGCGCCTGTCTTACATATCTTGAGCATTTACCTGTAAAACCAACAGAATGATTTGCAACATCTCTTGCCAGCTGCTGTCCTTTTTTAGAAGAATATTTCAATCCTTCATCAGCAAAAGAATTAAAACTTATTGCATCATTATTTCTGTTAAAATCAATACTTGCAGCATCAAAAGAACCTTTAACCTGACGATATCTTTTACCTGATTGATATTTTTCAACAGTTGCAATAAATGCTAAATTTAATTGATGGGTCAGAGCGTCATCAATATAATTATCTTCCCATTCATAGCGCTGTTCTTCTTGAATTTCTTGCTGAGTTCTTTCTAATTCTTCTTTTTCTTTTGCCAAACGTTCTTTTAATTGTTGATATTCTATTTTCTTTTGTTCAATACGCTTACTGCCGGTTGAAGTTTCTTCTGTTTCTGATTTCTTTTTAACCGGATTTGAAGATACACGAGAAGAACCATACACTCTGGTTGTATCTTGAGATTCAGTTGTATTTTTTACATTAAATCCGAACATGTGTATAATACCCCGTAATTATCCTCTTATTTATATAAAGTTTTTTATTCTTTTAAAATTGCCTTTTTTATTAACATTTCTTAAAAAAGTATTCAAATTTTTAATTCCGCCGGTTTATATAAAATGTTATGAGTATGACAGTAACTAATAATTTGAATCAATATCAGCAAATTCCGCAAATTAAAAAGAAAAAATTTACGGACAATTTTGAAACGAAATTAAAAAATTCTGCAGATATGAATGACTGCATTTCTGTTCCGAGAACGATATTCAAAGGTTATCTAGGAATAATGTTTGGAACATCAATCGCAGCAATTGCAAACTTAATTAAATCCCCGTCAAAAATTAAAACAGCAATGAATATAGCTGCAATAGGACTTTCTACATACGGAACATGGTCATTTGCAAGACCTTACGTACTAAAAGGTGCTGTCCCAACCGTAAAAGCAGGAAGTAAGAAGAATTAACCGATAGTTGGCTCTAAATAAGCTTGGGTATATGAATAATCTTCCCTAAATCCAACGGTTCTATACATTCTTAATGCACCAAAGTTATCAGTTTCTGTTGTAACATTGACTTCAGAGAACTGTCTTCTGCCGGCACGCATATTATCTATTATTGTACGCATTACCCTGTGAAGCATTACAACGGATAAACCTGTTCCTCTATGCTGTTCTAACAAGCCAACCAACGGAATATTACCTATTTTCCCGCCTGTTACATTTGCAAATGCAAAACCTACAGGCTCACCGTCACACAAAAGAACTGTCGTTGCTTCCGGCAAAAATTCTCCGTAAATGCTGTTAACAATTTTATCAATAATATCACGTGTGCCGTCCAGCGTCCTAAATCTGGTATCAAACAATGCATCTGATGTCTGTTTGAATGTTTCATGAATTATACGGACAGCATCATCAAAATATTTACTGTTCCAGGAAACAGCCTGATATCTCTCATCAGTCTTTGAAGTATCAAGATTTTCCAGAATCATAGATGATAAAGAATCATTCATTAGATATCTTAAAACAATTAAACCTACAAATTTATATCCGAAATGTGAAATATCCGGAGTATATTCTCCTTGTGACCCAAGCATAGGATAACATACTACTGCTTTTTTACGTTCTTCAACAGTATGCTCCATGAAAAATTTCATTAACGAATTTCGTTTGTTTATTAAATCTTCATCGCCAAGACAGTGAATAACGTTTAATTCAATAGATTCAGAAATTGCCGTAGTGTAGACTAAAAATGCTGTAGGAATCATATTTTCCAATAAAACAACACATTTTATAACATCTTTTGATACCGCATCAATAAACTCATCATAAGTTAAAGGATTTAATTCAAAATGGTAATCAGAAATAGCATGTGCTACAAAATCCGAATATAAGCCTTTAAATAGTCTATATTTATCTTGTTGTAAAAAGTCTACTTGATATGTTGTTTCTTGCATATTATATTCCTTTATAACATATGATGCATTTTTTCTTTTTTAGTTGTCATATAACGTTCATTATATTCATTTATTTCTGTTCTTATATTAACAACATCATGTATAGTTAGTCCATACCCTTTTAAGCCGATTATTTTTTTAGGATTATTTGTTAGAAGGTTAAAATTATTAAAACCTAAATCTCTGATAATTTGTGCTCCGACTCCGTAATCTCTTAAATCAACAGGGAAACCTAAAGATAAATTGGCATCAATAGTATCCTGCCCTTCATCCTGTAAAGCGTAAGCCTTTATTTTATTAACCAGTCCGATACCGCGCCCTTCATGGTTTCTTATATAAATAACAGCCCCTTTTCCGTATTCTTCAATCATTCTTAATGCTGCATGCAGCTGCGCATTACAATCACATCTAAGACTATGAAGTACATCCCCCGTGAAGCATTCACTATGAACTCTTACAAGCGGGATTTTATCAGAATAATCATCTTTTACAACAGCTATATGTTCTTGTTTTGTTAAAAGATTTGTATAACCGTAAATTTTAAAATGCCCGAATTTAGTAGGTAAATCTGCAACAGCCGAACGTTCAACCAATTTCTCTGACTGCAGACGATATGATATCAAATCTGCAACAGAAATGAATTTAATCCCGTGTTTATCTGCAAATGCTCTCAATTCGTCACGGCGTGCCATGTGTCCGTCCTCTGTCATGATTTCACACATAGGACCGGCAGGAATATGTCCGGCAAGTCTAGCCAAATCTACAACTGCCTCAGTATGACCGGTTCTTTCAAGGACACCGCCTCTTCTTGATACACAAGGAAATAAATGTCCCGGACGTCTTAAATCAGACGGCTGTGCATCGGGAGCCAGTGCAACTTCTATTGTTTTTGCTCTGTCATAAGCAGATATTCCGGTTGTGACTCCGTATTTTTCAGCAGCATCTATACTTATTGTAAAAGCTGTTTTCATTCTTTCGCTATTTTGTTCCACCATTTGCGGCAAATCCAGTTTTTCTGCAATTTCATGTGAAACAGCAAGACATATTAAACCTCTGGCTTCTTGGGCCATAAAATTTATAATTTCAGGTGTAACCATTTGTCCGGAACAAATCAAGTCACCTTCATTTTCTCTTGACTCATCATCTGCGACAATTAGAGGTTTCCCTTGTTTAAAATCTTCTATTGCTTCTTCGATACTATCAAATTTGAATTCTGTCATTTATATAAATCCATTTTCTGCTAAAAAATCCCTGGTTATGTTGTTTTTATTATCGTTCATTAATAAATTTTTTTCAACATATTTAGATAAAATATCAAACTCTATATTTACAAAATCTCCATTCTTTAACGAGTACAAATTTGTAGATTCAAAAGTATGCGGAATTATTGCAAGTTTTATAATATTTGCACTTACATCAGCAATTGTAAGACTTATTCCGTCAATAGTTATTGAACCCTTTTTTACATAATATTGAGAAAATCCGTCCGGAATTTTTATTATTAATTCGTAAAACTCTCCATTTTTTATTATATCTTGAATTTGAGCAGTACAATCGATATGCCCGGAAACAATATGCCCGCCGAGTCGTGAATTTAAAGTTAAAGCACGTTCCAAATTAACGGCATCAGATTGTTTTAAATTCCCGATTTTTGTAACTTTTTTGGTTTCATAAGAAACATCCGCCGTAAATGAAGATTTATCAAATCCGGTTACGGTTAAACAAACTCCATCAACAGCAATACTATCGCCAATATTTATATCAGATAAGACTTCCTTGCAAGAAACAGTTATTGTGTCTAATCCAATACTGTTTATATGACCAACTTCTTCTACAATCCCTGTAAACATATAAATCATTATATCATAAGAAATTATAATACTCAAAAAACGTTAATTCCATATCATCAAAACTTGGTGTTATAATATTTATTGATAATAAAAAATAGATTGTAAAATTTTTGTAACATGTGTTCTTATAACTAGCAATAAGTCGAGTTTAGAGTTTTTATTATATATAAGGTAAGGAGTTTCATAGTGGAAATTAAGAAAAGCATGCAGCCGGCTCAAGATGTCGGATTTAAAGGGTTTCAACATAAAGTATCAAATACCGGGAAACCGGGATATGATTTTAATTTCGTTTACGATCCTAAACATTGGGATTGTTATGTAGAGTTTTATAAAGTTAACCAAAACGACTATGATTATTCTTATTCTGTCAAAAAACAAGACGGACAAATGAAACCTTTCTTCACTAAACAACTTACACCAAACGGTACATTTATTGACCCTAAAAAAGAATTAAAATTAAAAACATCCGAACCTGTAGCATATCGTTATAAATTGGTAAATAAAAATGATAATAACTGGGTAAAATACGCTAAGGATGATGCAGCTTCTCTTTGCGGCGACGGCTGCAATCTTCTTACAACTAAAGGGACCGCAGTAAAACTTCATGGCCCGATGTACCTTGTAATGGATGATTCATTCAATCCTGGGTATACATATGCAGGATTTCATGAAGACAATACAGGCGATGTTATAAACAATCCGAATGCTAAAGATTTATCAAAATTTTCAAGAACATTTGCTAACAAAGCTGACGGAAATCTAGCCGGTATTCAACAAAAAGTAAAAGATTTAAAAGCACTCGGCTACAAACGTGTTATTGCACTTCCAACAACCGGCGGAGATAATGTTTCTGCTCACAAGTACTGGATAAAAAGAATGTTCCAGACAGAAAACATTGATAACTATGATTCACTTAATACAGAGTTATTCAAAAATGGTATGAATCTGGTTTCTGATAGTGCATATACATCACAAGGTCTTGAAGGGGTTAACTTCCAATATGCGATTAAATGGATGAATCCGGACGATAAACCGCATGAATACTATATGTTTAGAATGCAAGGTTTGCAAGATACAGCATTGGGGCTTGGTGTTGTTCCTAAAAATATGACCAACTTACGTCATAAAGTTGTAAACTCTCCACATAAATATGAACAACAGCCAAACGGACAAATTAAAATTACTGAAAACAAAGAATATGATTCATCTCAACCGACTTATATCCAACCGTATGATGATTCAATGGTTTCAGATAAACAAAAAAAAGATTTGAAAAATATTATAAGAAGTTATGATAAAACAGGTGTAACAGTTATTGACCCTGTAACAGGAGAAGAAGTTACAAACAACCTAGCAATAAATACTCATGATGATACACTTGTTCCAAATGCATTTATTATTGACCCTGCAGAATACGATGCAAATATTAAAAACTTAAATATCATAAATAAAAACAGACCTGTATCTGATAAGATTGATTTAAATTCTCCGATGGGTACACTGGTTATGTGCAAATTCTCCGGATTAGAAATTCGTCCGAAAGATGAAGGCGGATTTGTTACCTGGGATTCTAATACAGATATGGCGAAATTAAGTTATACCGAATCTGATTATGATACCCAAATGTTAGAAAATATCAATAATCCTGCTGAACGTGCCGAAGAAGAAACAAGAATTGCAAGAGCACATGCCGGCAACCGTGATATGTTGACTGACGGTATGAGATATTGGACAAAACACGTAAGAAACGTTCAAAATGAATATACCGCAAAAACTCTTGGGAAACTTGGCGGAAGCCCTGAAGAAGTTCAAGATAGGATTAATAGTTTAATCTATAACCGTAAAGATCAAAAATTGCCGGATGATGTTGCATTAAATGACACAACGACAAAAAATATTTTCAACGACGATTATAAATTGCGTGATAAAGAAGAAATTTATGATACAGCATTAGACAAAGCATTGATGGATACTCCGCTTGATTCAATAGAATTTGCAGATGATACTGTCGGAGCATTATCTTCACCATATTTATCAAAACGTTCTCCTGATTTGATGCATATAGGGGAATCAAGATATGATGCAATGCTTGATGATAGTTTTGTTGTTCCAGAAAAATATGCAAAAACATATAACAAAATGAACAGTGTATTTACAAAACAAATTCACGAATTTGCAACAAAAGTTCTTCATGATGTTGACAAAAATTCTGATGAAAAATTATTCCAAAATGATGGTGCAAAATTAACAGAATACGGTCAATATATCGTACCTCTTGTTGCCGGCGATATTGCAAAATATGCAATTATCAAATCTCTGATTCCAAATGCTGAAGTAAAACAATTAAAAAATGGTAAATTAACATATGACTACAAAACATTGAACCAAAAAGCAACATTGGAATCGATTGGAATCATCGGTGACAGTCCTGAAGATGAAGCAAATCAAATTGTAAATAAAATTAGAAAAGGCACAGAAGAGTTAAACGGCGGCGATGTATCCATTGTATCCCGTTCAATCAGAGATAGATTTAAAAATACTAACGCAATGAGTTTCAGATTTGCAGAAGCAATGGTAGACAGATCCGGTTTAGGTTTAGACCACCGTATTGACGCAGCAAAAGACGTTGCAGATATGGATGCTGTCAGAAACCTGGATGATACATCTGACAGACAACTTTCTGAAGTTATTGAAATTTGGAAACCTCCTGTTGCTGCTGTTAAGGAAGAAAATCCTGGTTCTGCAGTATTTGCTGAATTTACAGATTTATATGATACGATGAAAGCAACTTACGGCTCTCACGAAAATGTTAAGGCTCAAAAAGATCCTAACTCACGTGCAAGATTTAAAGATGCAGAAAATATTGCAAGAACTATTATCTTAGAAACAGGTATGAATTCTGAAGCTAACTACGGACATACTTTTACTGCAGGTCTTAATACATTTGGTAAAGACTTCGTAAACCAAAACGGTGTTGATAATGATAATAACAATACAACAGAAGAAGCAAGAGTTGGTTTATTAGCAAAAGCATTAGACCGATTTGCCGATATGCCTATTGATTATGTCCAAAACGCATACACCTTCGGCGGAAACCACGATAAACCAAGAATGGCTGAATGTTTTGGCTTGGATATGGCATTATTCCACTCTAATCTCAATAACCGCAGTTCAAAACAAGAAATTGAACATAGAAAAACCGCATATATGATTATGAATGATTTGTTGTTTGAATCTGATTTAGACAAACAAAATCCGGAATATGACAACAAAACAGGCTGGGATATTGTTAACAATTCTGATGATTATTTCAATAACGTAAGTCCTATGGCAATTGCAAAAGGCGATTGGTTACGTTCAAGCATCGGAGTTGCAAATAATATTATGAAAAACGAAAGACTTGCAAACGCTCACGATCAAAATGCAAAAGATGAAATAGCAAGGGATTCAAACAAAATTTATGCAGCTTTATCTGCATCAATTAAAGATGTTGTAAGAGGTGATTTCTACTTAAACGGAGAAAACCCTAATAAAGATAAAGAAGTTGCGGATTCTTATAAAAAACAACTTGAAAAAGACGGTTTTGGAGCAAAAGATTTCTTAACTGCGTATGATATTGTAATGCAGCAAGCAAAGGCTAAATATGATATCCAAAACACTTATTTAAATGACCCTAATGCAAGAAAACGTTTTGCTCAGCTTGTTGAAAAAGCCGGAATCGGGATTCCAACAGCTAAGGTTAGAATGTATAATCAAATGATAGCTGCTCTTCCGGGAAACCCAACAGTTTATGCAGGTGATGATTTCGGAATGACAGGTTATGAAGAAAAGAATCACAATGTTTATCTTCAAAACAGAAACATAATTCCTTGGGATGTTGTTGATGAAAACAGTCCTAATTACAAACCGTATATTGCTCAACATAAAAAAGCTATTGACGGCATTATCGGTACAAGACGTGATGACATTGAAGGCAAATTAAAACCATTAAATAACGGAACAATGCACAAGCTTAATGACCAATATGGTACAGATGCGAATAACGAAAATCACAAAGATTTAAAATGCCCTTCTATATTGACTCAAGCTCCTGACGGTTCAATGGCAATATCTGTTTTCAACTACAACGGTATTCCGTTAGAAAACCCTCTATTAGGGAAAAATATTAATACAGAAAAAGATTTGGATAATTTATTGAATATTCAATATACTCCTGTAAATCTTGATAAATTAATGTTAAGAAGTTCAAAATCCGGCGAAAAATTAGAAATACCTGACGGTACAAAATTCTACAATATAGAATCAACTGATCCATCATATTACGAATCTGCTCACGATGACAACGGTGATTGTTATTTGAAACGTGTATTCGTTAAAGATGGAAATAAAAAATATGAATCAGTTTATGTAGGAAAAGGGACAGCTCCGGAAGGTGTTTTGAGATTATACTATCAACCGGATGAAGTAAAAGCTGAAATCGCTAAAAAACAAGAATTGGAAAAGAAATATACACCGCAAACCGATGATAAGAAAAAAGACCCTTCATTCAAAGGTTTAAAAGTCCGTCATTATTATAACCCTCAATATAATATAGCGGTATCAAATCCTTATTCATCAATAAAAACAAATGCAAAAACCGGTGAAAAACTCGCTGTTGTATCCAAAGGTTAATTTTCATAACAAAAATTTTCAAATTGTAGGATTTTCTCTTTAAAATAACAATCTTATGATAAAATAAAACAAAAAGAGAAATTTACAATGTTTAAACCTTTGAGAAGAAGTAAACAGCAATTATCTCCGGATGAGTGTTCTTGTATTTTATCTAAAGAAACAAGGTTTGTTTTGTCTGGAATTAACTCCAGAACATATTTCAGACGAATTAACTAATGAAAGCTAATTTATAAGGAGGGAATATGAAAAAGATTATTGTATCATTATTAACTTTCGTTCTTGTCGGTACATCAGTATATGCAGCAGAATGGTCTGCAGCAAACAGAGTTCCGGTTGTTGGCAAAGAATTAATTTCCAAAAACAATCTTCCTGCAAAAACAACATTCAAAGTTGTTAACGGTTATGCAGATAACTCAAATGTTTCAACAACAAACGTTATTAAAATATCAACGGATGATTTAGAATACGCAGGAAATGACAGCGAAGTAGCGGCTGTTATAGCAAGTGAAATGGGATATATTATCAATGGCAGTTATTCAAAAAGCTTAATGAGAGATGCAGCAAAAAATGCTCTAACAACCAATCTTGGTTCAGGCAATATTCTTGCGACAGCAGCAAACAGTGATTTCTTAGCAAACAAAGTATCTCAAGACGACCAAAAAGAAGCAGATATTACCGGCATTGATTTAATGATGAAAACATCTTACAATCCGCTTGCAATGATTGTTGTGATAACTAAAATGCCTGGAAGCACCTGGGAAGCTTTACAGGGTAAACCAGCAAATACAGATAGAGCAATGAACGTATTTGATTATATGACATATAATTATCCTACAAAAATTAAAGCAGGATATGGCTGCCAGGAATACAGAGCATTCTTGGAATATGCAAATCCCATAGTTGAAGATAGAAATGCAAATAAGAAAAAATTAGATAAATTCAACAAAGAACAAAAAAAGAATAAAGCATTAAGAGCTCAAAAAATTTCTCAATACAAGTCAACAGGCGGTATAAGCGGCTGGGACGCATCATATACTATACTCAAAAGTTTAATAAACGAATAATCGATAAAAATGGTGTCTATTAAGACACCATTTTTTATGTATCAGATTTGTAAAGTTATATTTAACATTTTACATTATTATTATACAATATTATAATAATATTATTATGAAAACAGCATTTGACCTCAATAAGATATTATTAAATAATTTTTTTAGATTTGATTTAACAAATACCTGCAAACTTGTACTGTTATCTCTTGTGGAGTGTTATAATCCCAAAAACGAATATGTATTTCCCAAACAGAGTACAATAGCAAAAAAGCTTGGAATAACGGAAGTATCAGTCAAAAGAGCTATAAAATCTCTTGAAAAACTTTGTATTATTTCAAAAACAAGAAAATTCTCTAATTTTTATATAATAAATATAAAAGAAATTCTTAATAAGGTACAAATTGATATTTCTAAA
>CALUXV010000048.1 GCA_944324835.1 Candidatus Gastranaerophilales bacterium | reverse complement strand
TTTCCTTATGTAATTCTTTACGGCATATATCAGTCTAAACTTTAGCTTTTTTATTTCTTTTGTTACATTTCGTTACATAGCAAGATAATTGTAACGAATTTTTAATAAAATATATATAATTAGCAATTTTATATATATAAAATACTTTATTAATATATACAGGGTATAACTAGAAAGAGGAAAAGGAGAATATTATTATGGCAAGAGTATTAATTTCAATGCCTGAACAATTTTTAGGCGAAATCGACAATGTAGCAGAAAACGAAAATCGTTCTCGTTCAGAACTTATTAGAGAAGCCCTGAGAACATATATTCATCGTAACAAGATTAGAAATTCAGCTTATGCAGCAAAAAATGCTGAAATGTTAGAAGCTCTTCTTGATTAATACAATTGCCATATTATTGTTTAAAAATAAGGCTAAGAATAATTCTTAGCCTTATTTTATGTGTTATGATTTGAATAAACATGTAAATTTTTGTAAAAAAAAGATTTTGGCATGGTACATGATTAGATTAAATATAGTATAATCCTTGTATCAACTATCCCCAAATCTCCTCCCAAGATTATGAAATACTAGCTGCACCAAGCAGCTTTTTATTTTGCATATTTAACAATAATAAAATAAAACAAATTATGCCATAAAATCAATATTTTGAGATATTTTTTTCTTTACAGATTTAGCTTTACTCAGTGTACGTTCAGCTTTTGCTTTTACCTGATAATCTGCAGCGGATGGATCTTTCGGTGCCATAGCTGCTTTAATAACTGTTTTGGCATGATCGATAGTTTTCTTTAATCCGTTTTGAGTTGGCTTTTCAGGGATTGCAGGGATTGTAATAGGTACAAAACCGCTTACAGGAATTCCCGCACTATTGTTTACAATGTGAATACTTCCGCCTAATGAACCTGCAGCAGCCTTGTGAGCCGCTTCATGTTCATATATCTCATCATAATTTTTTTTAATTAATTTTTGCTTTGCATTTTCTAATTTATTAGTTGTTAATTTATTTTTATTTTTTATTGCTGGTTTTATTGATATATTAGTAAAATTTAACATTTATTACACACTACCTTTTTAAAAAACTTATTCTTATTATAACATTTATTTTTTTTGTTTAAACCCTGCATGCTGAAATTTTTAAATTATTTAATAATTTTGTATTTTTGTTTGAGGTCAAGAATTTTAGAGTATGAGTATTCTATTTTTTCTCTTAATTCCTGATTTTTTTCGGCTTCTTTTATTACGGATTCAATTGCTCCTAAGCTTTTGTCGTTTGCTTCTCTATATATAAACATATTTAGCCCTGCAAGAATACCTTTTATGCAAGCTTCACCAGCTTCGAGCTGTATTCCTTTCATTTCCATATCATCAGATATAATAACTCCTTTAAAATTAAGTTGATTTCGCAAGTAATCTAGAGCGTTTTTACTTAATGAAGTTGGGATGATTTCTTTATCAAAACATGTACAATGAAGATGTGCAGCCATTATCATGTCGATACCGTATTCAATAGCAGCTTTAAACGGTTTTATATGGCATGTTTCCATTTCCTTTAGGGTGAGAGAAATATCCGGCAATGTTTTGTGGCTGTCGGCATTGGCATCGCCATGCCCCGGATAATGTTTTATGCATGGAATTATTCTGTATTCTTTATAAATATCCGATACGATTTTCATCCCGTTTATAACGTCATCTGGATTATTTGAAAATGCTCGTTCTCCAATAATAGGATTATCCGGATTGGTGTTTACATCAACGCATGGTGCAAAATTAAGATTTAAATTTAAATCTTTTAACTCCTGAGCAATATCTCTTGTTTGCCACTTAAGATATTCGTCTCCTTTTTCATAGGCGTATTTTGCGGAGAGACGTCTTTCATGGATATGCTCTGTTCTTTCGACTCTGCCGCCTTCTTCATCAATTGACAAAAAAGGATATATTAAATCTTTCGCAAGAATTTCATCTTCTAAATGTTTTAAATGTTCTTCAGTATCAATATCTTTTGAAAAAAATATAACACCGCCAAGTCCATTTTTTAAGGCTTCGTCAAGATTACCGGTACCAAGTATAAACATTTGATAAATTTTTTTTGTATCCATATTTTTTATTTTACTAAATAAATTGTTTTTTTATAGTATAATATTCTTATGGATTTTAAAAAGATTTTAGCAGGGATATTTGTTATAGGTTTATTTGCCTCATTGATAGGGTTTAATACTGTATCGGCAAAAAAAAGTTCTGCTGTAAAGATGGAGCCTGAAACTATTGAATCGATGGCAAATCAAGTTGATAATTTAACTAAAAAAGTTTATGGCGGCGCATTATTATCGCCTGAAGACAATTCAAATTTAGTTGCAATTAAAATTAAACTTGATAATCAAATGTTATTAGAGCCAGATCCTGCTTTAGCCCCTTTATACTACAAAGTGGGTTGTATGTATAAAATGAGAGAAATGAAAGATGAAGCAACTGAATGCTTCCAAACAGTTTTGGAAAATTTTGGCACAACAGCACTTGCTCCGAAAGCTTATCAATCACTAAAAGACATGGGCGTTGATGTAACTCAATTTGATGCAAACATGAACAAAGCATCAACAGATGATGAAGAAGAGGAAGAAGAATAACCAAAAGCTATTCTTCTAACCTAACTTATTAATATTTTTTTGTTCTTTCTTTTTAGTAGCAACTAATCCCGGAGCAATATTTGAACCTGTAAGTATTCTTCTTAAAACAAATTGTGCTTGAGGAAGAGCTACAGCCAACAATAAGCTGCTTATAGCAACATTGGCAATAATATTAACTGATTTTGCTTTAATAGCTTTATTCGCATATGCAATTAATTTAGAATTTTCTTTTGGAGCTTGAGATGCAAAATCTTTCATATTCTTTGAAAGGGTAAATAATTTCTTTGTATCAACTATTTCTCTTGGATCTCTTACACCATTATCTAAAAATTTAACAATTTTATTCTTTTTCGCATATTTAGCAAGCATAGATTTTGGATTATTGTCAATAAAATCTAAAACATCTTCCTCTTTAGAAGGTAAATCTAAACTATTTTTAGAAATTTGATAAAGAAACTTTTTATCAGCCATAATTTTTGGATCAAGAGCTGTATCTATTTTAAAAATAGATTTTGTTAATTTATCTAAACCTTTTTCTATATATTTTGGAGTCCAAAAGTTAAGCACAAGCATACCAATTGAATTAAATGCGCTCTCAATTTTTTCATATTTACCTCTTGAAGTGTATACACGACCGACAGCAAGTCCGCCATCAGTCACGGCCATTTTATCAGTGTGACTTAATGCTGCAATTGTAGAGCCAAGCCCTTTAAATGATGGATTTGATTTTCTCATAGAATTTAAAGATGTAAAATTACTATTTGTTTTAGTTTTTTGAGGTTTAATTGGTTCTTGGCTTAAATTTTTAGATTTTAATTTCCCATTTTTAATATCACGTTCTATTAAAATATTTGTTAGACCATAATTAAGTTTTGGCAGAACATATCCCATAGCAACCATCGGTAAGATTAGTGCTGCAGTATATTTTTTGTTAGAGAATTTTTTATATTTGTCTGCATTATTTTTAACATTTATTAAGTCTTGTACTGCTTCTGGAGCAAGTTTAGCAAACTTTTTAATATTTACATCAATATTTTGCTGTAAATTTTTGAATGATTTGCCATCTTTAGATTTTTCAAGAAGTCTTAGATTTACATTTCCATTTAAACCTGTTTTCTTTTTGAAAAATTTATTTGCAACAAATTCAACAAAAGACACGCCGCCCATCCAAATTACAGATGTACCAAATTCGTCTATTGTTTTTTCTCTCAAACAGTGTAAGCCCATGCGTTTTGATTCTTTAGCTGTTTCTTTATAATTTTGAACAACTTTTACAGGACCTTCTATTCCACAATCTCTTACAAGAAGTGGATAAACACTGCTATTATTTCCGACTGCCGATATGGCATTTATCATAAGTGACATTTAATAATCTCCTTTGTAAACTAGCTAACCTTCAAAACATTTTCCCGAAGGGGCTATTTTACAAGAAACTGAATCACATCAAAATCTTATAGTCCCTTCGGGATTATATGAGTATGATGATGTTTTTCAGTTGTTAGGTAAAAATTATTCATTAAATATTCCTTATCACTTTTCTAATTATACTATCATAAGAAATTTATAATGCAATATCTTTAAACTATTTAGATAATGTTCATAAAATTAAAATTTTGCTAAATATTAATTAAACATTAATTTTTCTTAATATTTACAAAAATTAATTTAATATGTATAGTGTGATTGGAGCATAGATTTATGATAGATTTTGAAAAATTTACAAATTATTCACAAGAAATATTGTACGCATCAGGCGTTAAAATGAATGAATACAAAAATCCCCAAATACAACCGGAGCATATTATGCTTGCGATGATTGAAGATAAAGGGATTATAAGAGATTATTTAACCGAATTAAAACTCTTAAATCAGGAATTTATTAATGATATTGTAGCGAGAGTAAAAACATACCCGACAATATCTGAAATTTCAAATACACAGCAGATATTTTTATCTCCTGACAGTGAAAAGCTTTTGACTATTGCTCAAGATACATCAAAAGAATTTAAAGACGAATATGTCGGAATAGAGATGATACTTTTAGCAATGACGAAACTTGAAGGTTCGATGATTCAGCAATTACTTTCAAAACATAGAGTATCATCAAACAATGTTTTAAATGTTATGAAAAAGATAAGAGGTAAAAAAACAGTGGATAATAAAAATGCTGACGAAAATATGAAAGCTCTTGAAAAATATTCTACTGATTTAACAGAACTTGCACGAAAAGGGAAATTAGACCCTGTAATTGGCAGAGATGAAGAAATCAGAAGAATTATACAAGTTCTTAACCGCCGTACAAAAAACAACCCTGTACTTATAGGCGAACCGGGTGTCGGTAAAACTGCAGTTGCAGAAGGACTTGCACAACGTATTATAAGAGGTGATGTTCCTGAAAGCCTTAAAAAAGTTAAACTATGTGCACTTGATTTAGGTGCATTAGTTGCCGGTGCGAAATTCAGAGGTGAATTTGAAGAACGTTTGAAAGCGGTTTTGAAACAGGTAGAAGATTCAAACGGTGAAATAGTTTTATTTATTGATGAAATACATACAATAATCGGGGCCGGAGCTACAGATGGCGCAATGGACGCCGGTAACCTTCTAAAACCTATGCTTGCAAGAGGTGTTTTAAGAACAATCGGGGCTACAACTCTTAATGAGTACCGCAAGTATATAGAAAAAGACCCTGCATTTGAACGCAGATTCCAGCCGATACTTTTGGATGAACCAAGTGTTGAAGATACGATAAGTATTTTAAGGGGCTTAAAAGAAAAATACGAAGTTCACCATGGAGTAAGAATTTTGGATAGTGCGCTTGTACAAGCAGCAAAACTCTCTGACAGGTATATTACAGATAGGTTTTTGCCTGATAAAGCAATTGATTTAATTGATGAAGCTGCATCTTCCCTGCGTATTGAAATTGATTCAATGCCGGAAGAAATTGATATGATGCTGAGACAAAAAATGCAGTTAGAAATTGAACGTGAAGCATTAAAAAAAGAAGATAGTCCTGAATCAATCGCTAAAATTGATAAACTGACAAAAGAAATTAATGAACTTGCTTCAAAAGTTGATACCCTAAAGGCTCAATGGGAACTTGAAAAGGCATCTATTACAGGTGAAGCTTCGATTAAAGATGAAATTAATCAGGTTAAGAATCAAATTGCGGAAGCAGAACGTAATACGGATTTGCAAACTGCTGCAGAATTGAAGTACGGAAAACTGTTACAATTGGAAAAAGAACTTGATGCAATCCAGCATAAAGATAACTGTCCTAAAAAAGATCATTGTCTTTTGAAAGAAGAAGTTGACGAAGATGATATTGCTGAAGTTGTAAGCAAGTGGACAGGGATTCCGGTCAGCAAACTTGTTGAAAGTGAAAGAGACAAGTTGTTAAGAATGGAAGATTTTCTTCATAAACGTTTAATCGGGCAAGATGAAGCTGTAGAAATAGTTTCCGATTCAATCCGTCGTGCAAGATCCGGATTAAAAGATCCTAAACGTCCAATAGGTACGTTCTTATTCTTAGGTCCAACAGGTGTTGGGAAAACAGAACTTGCTAAATCTCTTGCAGAATTTATGTTCAACGATGAAGATGCAATCATTCGTATTGATATGAGCGAATACATGGAAAAACATAACGTTGCAAGACTTGTTGGGGCTCCTCCTGGATATGTCGGTTATGAAGAAGGCGGACAATTAACCGAAGCAGTCAGACGTAAACCTTATTCTGTAGTATTGTTTGATGAAATTGAAAAAGCGCATCCAGATGTGTTCAATCTAATGCTGCAAATATTTGATGATGGCCGTCTAACTGATTCTAAAGGCAGAACAGTTGATTTTAAAAATACTGTTATCATTATGACAAGTAATATAGGAAGTGATATTATTCTTGAGGATTCATTAAATGCTACGCTTGATGCTGCAGGCAGCTTTGAAGAAACAAAAGAAAAGGTTATGGCCGTACTCAGGGACAGATTTAAACCTGAATTCTTAAACAGAATTGATGAAACAATATTCTTCAAATCTCTGACATTGCCTCAATTGTCGAAGATTGTTGATATTCAGATGGATTACTTGAGAAACCTGCTAAAAGATCAAGATATTTCAATAGAAATAACAGATGATGCAAAAGACCTTCTTGCGACTCGTGGATTTAATCCTATATACGGCGCAAGACCTCTTAAACGTATCATAAGACAAATGGTAGAAAACCCTCTATCAAAAGACATATTAGCCGGGAAATTCAAAGAAGGAGATACCATTTATATTGATGTTAACGATGATGAAATAATCTTTAATAAAAAATAAAAACATAAAAAGGTAACGTTAAAACGTTACCTTTTTATTTATAAATATACAGTCAAAACTTGCTTTACAATTTCTTTACTTGTATAACAGTTATCAGGGGAATATAATTGATTAACGTAAAAAATAAATAAGGAAAGTTGAGTATGAGTAATCAAAAAGTAGCTGTAATCGGTTACGGAATGTGGGGGAAGAATGTAGTCCGTAACTTTTATAACTTAAATGTTTTGCATACTGTTTGCGATTTAGATGCAGAAGTAAGAGCAAAAATAAAAGAACTTTATCCTGATATTAACGTAATATCTGATATGCAGGAAATTATCGACAACCCTGAAATAACAGGGGTTACTGTTGTTACACCAAGTCATACACATTATAATATTGTAAAAAAACTTCTT
Organism: Candidatus Gastranaerophilales bacterium; assembly: GCA_944324835.1. Lineage (GTDB taxonomy): Bacteria > Cyanobacteriota > Vampirovibrionia > Gastranaerophilales > Gastranaerophilaceae > UMGS1585. Next base: position 5,846 of record CALUXV010000048.1, on the reverse strand, counting down.
GAAGCGGGTAAAAATGTTTACGTTGAAAAACCTATATCAACTGTTGCTCAGGAAGCAAAAGACTTGATGGATTTGGCCAACGAAAAAGGGCTTGTACTTATGGTTGGACACCTTCTTTTGTACCACCCGGCAGTTAACCGATTAAAAATGTTGATTGAAGCCGGTGAACTTGGTGATATTGTTTACGCTCAATCTGACAGGTTAAACGTTAACTATTTCAAAAACGACAGAAGTGTAATGTGGGATTTAGCCCCGCACGATGTATCAATGATATCTTATGTTACAGGTAAAAATCCGCTTAAAGTTATATCTGCAATCGGCTGTTCTACAGAAGATAATACAATCATGGATATTACTCATATCGGTATTGAATTTGAGGACGGCTTAATCGGATATATATCTGATAGCTGGATTACACCGCAAAAACGTGTAAATCTTCTGGTAAGAGGGACTAAAGCAACTGCTATTCTTGATGATACTGTTGCAGAAAACAAACTTAAACTCTATGATAACCAGCCGGGCAGTCCTGTAAAAGATATTCCACTTGATTATCTGGAAATTGAACCATTAAAACTTGAGTGCCAGCATTTTGTAAGTTGTATTGATAACCATACAAAGGCTCGTTCTGACGGAGAAAACGGTTATCTTGTCGTAAGTATCCTTGAAGAAGCAGAAAAAGTAATGCTTGGTGCAAAAGTCAAAGCATTAGATGAAAGACATTTTGCTTTATCCCGAACAAAAGGGGTATAAAAGAGTATAAGAAGTTAAGCAGTCGTACAGCTAAAAATACAACAGTAGTTTTATTGTAGGAGTAAAAAATGGCAAATTTTGTAACTATATTCAGAGTATTTTTGATGTTTATAGCAATTTATTTAATTATGAACTGTCAAACATCAGCAGCAGCTTATATATGGGCATTGGTTCTTACAATTCTTGCATTCTCACTTGATGGACTTGATGGATTTCTTGCAAGACTTTTAAAAGAAGAATCAAAATTCGGAGCATTACTGGATATTATGAGTGACAGAATAGTTGAAAACTCTTACTGGATATTATTTGCTGTTATGGGCTGGTTGTCAATTTTATTTCCGCTGATTGCAATAACAAGAGGTTTTATAACTGATACAATAAGAAGTGCTGCAATGGAAAAAGGGCTGACACCGTTTGGGATGCAGGTTAATCCGGTATGCAAATTTATAACCGGCTCAAAATTTATGAGAATATCTTATGCGGTTGCCAAAGTACTTGCGTTCATAGTAATTATTGCGGCAAAGATTCCGGGAATACCAAATGCCGATTTAATATTTACTATAGGTTTCTGGCTTGCGGTTGCTGCAATCGTTTTTTGTGTAGTTCGCGGATTACCTGTTTTAATTGAGGCTAAATACGTTATAAATGAAACAAAATAAACTTAATATTGTTTTATATGAACCAGAAATCCCGCAAAATACGGGAAATATTGCAAGACTATGTGCCTGTATCGGAGCAAGTCTTTATCTTGTCGGAAAACTCGGATTTTCGCTATCAAGCAAATACACAAAACGTGCCGGACTTGATTATTGGGACAGTGTTGATTTGCATAAAGTTGATTCAATGGATAAACTTTATAAAGAATTCCCTGATGCAGATTTTTACTATTTGACCACAAAATCAAAAAAGCTTTATACGGATATTAAATACAAAGACGGTGATTTTATTGTTTTCGGCCCTGAAACAAGGGGACTGCCTGAAAAATATGTTACTGATAAAAATGCGGTTACAATACCAATGAGGGAAGGACAAAGAAGTCTTAATCTTTCTAATTCCGTTGCAATAACCGCTTATGAGGTGATAAGACAAAATGGATTGTAAACTGCCTGAAAGACCTGAATTTTCAAACAAAGGAACATTCGGTAAAGTGTTAAATATTGCAGGTTCAGAATATTATACAGGAGCTGCATACCTTTCATCAATATCAGCACTCAAAATAGGCTGCGGCTATGTTGCACTTTCAAGCTGTCCCAAAGCATTATCGACGGTAGCATCTATATCCCCTGATATTGTTTATATCCCGATATCTGATGTAAAAAATTCACTTGAGAAATTTGATGTTGTATCAATTGGATGCGGATTATCTGTTGAACCAGGTACTGCTATATTATTTAAATCTTTAATTTCAGACCTCTCATTGACCTCTAAAACAATTTTAATTGATGCAGACGGTCTTAATATCATGGCAAAGAAAAAACCTGCCAGATTGCCTAAGAATTTGATTATAACCCCTCATCCGATGGAAGCTTCAAGATTATTGAAAACTGATGTTGAAAAAATATTGGAAAAACCGGTTGATTATGCAAAAAAACTTTCTGAAAAATATTCCTGTACAACAGTTCTAAAACTCCATAGCACTGTTGTGTGCTCTAAAGATATGGAGATTTATATAAACGATACAGGAAACTCAGCCCTGTCAAAAGCCGGTGCCGGAGATGTTCTGACAGGAATTATATCAGGTCTTTGTGCACAAGGAATGACACCTTTTGAGGCTGCAAAACTCGGGGTATATCTTCACGGCAGAACAGGTGAAATTGCATCAAGCATGCTAACAGAATATTCTGTTTTAGCATCTGATTTATTGAAATACATCCCCCTTGCAATAATTGATTTAATGGCAAAATCCGAATAAATCTTTATATTTAAATATAAAGATTTGTAAAGTTTTTATTAATAGCTATAAAGATTTTATAAAAAATGCCGTACATCCATGATGATTAGGAATAATTTTATCGTGAGGTGTAAGTATGACAGTAGATAAATTTAAAATGAGCTATTCCCAAACTGGAAACTATTGGAAAATGGTAAATGGGAAACGTGTTTTCTATAATAAATCAGGGAAACAAATCAGCCAATCTGCATTTTTAAAAGCAGAAGATGCGTACATCGACGATAAAGGAAATTTAAGAGGAAACAAAACATATATTAAAGGTTCTACATCAGGCAGATATTATAAAGTAATTGATGGAGAAAGACACTATTACGCTGCTGATGGGACAGAAATAAATGAAAAATATTTCTTTGAACGTGAAGGAGTTAAAAAGAATGAAAAAGGTCAGCTTGTAAAAACCGGAAATAATGACATTCAGAAAAAATCAGCCAAACAAATACTTACTGACCTGAAAAAAGCTATTAAAGGAAAAAATAATAATGATGCTATAAAAACAGCAATCGCTAAAATTGACAATCCGGAGGAATTGAAAGAATTAGAATCACTTCTTGCAGCGGAAGGGTATAAAGCAGATGATATGTATTCTGCAGTTGAAAAATTCTTGTATAAAGAACTTTCAGACAGCAGCATGTTCGACAATTCATTTGATTATCTGGAAGAAACTGTTCAAAAATGGATACAAAACGGTACACTGGTAGGAGCAGATGCAAACAAAGCTCAGGCAAGAATGGCTGCAAGGGTAATCCGTGACGGCGGAGACGGCATGGGAACAGACTGCGATGAAATTAAACGCGGGATTGAAATGATTAAATCAGTCAAACCAACAGGTAATGCAGAAGTAGATAAAGCAAACGCAAGACAGGTTCTTGCAGAAGTAGAACGAATAATAAAAAATGCACATGGTGAATCTTTAGAAGAATATCTTAAAGGTGAAATGTGGGACGGCGAAGTAAAAGAATTAAAAGCATCCCTTGCAGCAAACAAAGCTATGAGCGATGAAAATAATGTTCAAGCAGCCGTTGATTTAGTCATAAAAGCTGTAAAAGGGGCGGGAACTGATGTAGACCAACTTAAAAAAGCCCTTAATGCAATTACGACAAGAGAAGAAAGAATTGCAGTAAATAAACAATTAGAAAAATACTGCAAAGAACACGGAATCAAAATTGATAAAACAGTCGGCCAAGATGCACTTCAAGCTATTATGTATGATGAACTTGATACATTCGCCGGTGTTTCAACAGATCATAAAGAAATCCGCAAATTCAATGAAATGTTAATTAAACAAGGAGCATACAATAAAGAAGAATCTGCCCAAATAAGAGCCCAACAAGCAGCAAAACAAATAATGGAAGGTGATTCTGAAAACATCATGGATGCTGTTGAAAATATCGATGATAAAGAAGTACTCAAAGCATTAAATCAAATGTTAACTGCGAATAAGTTCAATAATCTTGATGATTTAATGGAGAAGAAAAACCTTTCTAAAACAGAACAAAATCTTGTAAATGCAAAACTTGCATCAAAAAATCTTTTATCTGATGAAAAAGCAGCACAAGTCGCTTATGATTTGTTATTAGAACAAGATTACAACAGCCGTGCTGCAGGTTTTGAAGCAATAAGAAAAAATAGCGTACATAAACTAGTTGATGAAAAACTTAAAGAAAACGGTAAGTCACTTGATAAAATACTTTTAGATTTCAATAAAGAGAAAGCAAATAGAAAAGCTAAATCACAAATGCTTGACGGACAAGCAATGCTAAGTGGTCTAGCAGGATATGCTGTAGAAAGACGTTCAGACAAATTAAGAGAAAATACTGATATGTCTGACAATCTTTATTTAGAATCAGATACTGCACAAGAAATTCCGGAAGAAAAGAAAGCCGCATACGATGCAGCACTTGCAAAAATTGAAGGAGATTTGAACAAGTTAAAAGAAGATTATCAAGCTGCACGTGATGACCAAGGTATGTTGTCCGGTTTTGTAAATGCATTTGCATCCGTATACAATCTAGGTACAACACGTGATGAGATAGAAGCAAGAATTGAACATGATGAAGAAACAGTAAGATTGTTAAAACTTGCTGCAGAAGGTAAATTAACTAAAACGGTTGATGGAAAACAAGTACCTGTTTCATTTGAAGAAATTTTCAATGAACGCCAATCAGCAGTAATTTCTGCAAATCAAGCAAGTTTATCAAAATTACTTGGTCTTGATAAACCAAAAGAAGAAACAAAATTTGATGAAGTCAAAGTAACAGCCGTATCAAAACAAGCAGAACAAATCGCAGCAATGAATATTGCAAAAGACCTGATTTCAGACAGCTGGTCAGAATTAAATGATGCGATATCTTCAAAGAATACAGATAAATTAACTGCCGGTATTATAAGTACAATGAAAAAACTAAAAACCATGACCGGTGGAGAAATGACACTTGATTCATTTGGTTACGTACTTCAAGATGGGTTAATATTAGATAAAAACAATAATCCGGTTTCAGCAGAAGAATTAACCGTTGTTGCCAATAAATTAAAAACTTGCATCTCAGATACAAGCAAAGCACTATACGGCCAAGAAATTCCATTAGATGCAAATAATAAAGATGTTTCAAAACTTTTAGATAAAGGTTATGAAACTAAAATGGAAGAATTTAAAGAACAATATAGAGCAGCATTCGGTCAAAAAGCAACTGATGAAATGATTGAAGATTATTTATCAACAATTAGTACAGGTGTAACTATCATAAATATTGGTGCTGCAATAGGAGCTGCTATATTGACAGCTGGTTACGGTTCATTTGCTGTATTTGCAGCTGTAGGTGGAGCATCTATGGCATTAAATACAGTTGAACATTCAACCGACGCAAACGGCTTGACAAGAGATGAAATGGCACGAGATGCCGAACAAGCGATGTGGGATGGCGCTTTGGCAGCAATTGGTGTCAAAGTCGGTAAATATGCAGAAGGTTTTGCTACCAGCGAAAAAGTTCTTGCTAAAAACACTCAAATTTTAAGCAAAATGGGAGTAGGCCCAAAAACAGCAGCAAACGCTGCAAAATGGGTAGCAAGAGTTGAAGCAGCCGGCGGAGAAATTTCAAGTGATACACTTCAATCACTCGTTCAAATGTACTGCATGGAAGGCGAGTTT
>CALUXV010000047.1 GCA_944324835.1 Candidatus Gastranaerophilales bacterium | reverse complement strand
AACACTAGCAGATGGTAAGAAATTACTGTTTTAGTGATAATTAAATAAGTTTTTTAATTTTGCGCTTGTAGCTCAGCAGGTAGAGCACTCCCCTTTTAAGGGATAGGTCGCGCGTTCGAATCGCGCCAAGCGCATTTTTTCATGCTTTTACATCTGCTGAGTTGTTCAGCAGGTAGAGCTTCTCCATTTGCTTAAATTACGTTTTTTGAATTTTAATTTTCACTACACGAAAAACGATTATTAATCGTTTTTCTGCCCGCAAACGGAGTCCTTCCTTTTAAGGGATAGGGAGCCATTATTTACCCCTTCGAATCGCGCCAAGCGCATTTTTTCATGCTTTTAAGGGTAGGGAGCCATTGTTTACTCCTTCAAATCGTGACAGCGCAAATTTATATTTTGATTTTATTTTTTACATACGCAAAAAAAATTTTCAGGCGTTTTAATTCTATTATGAATATTCACAACCAACAAAATTATACTCCTCATTTTCAAGCCAAAATTCAACTACAAGATTGCCAAAGAATTTTTAATCCATCAATGAATAAAGTAACACGGCTTGATAAAATGTTTAATGAAAACAAACTCGTAAAAGGCTGCGAGAATATCTCTGTTTATACAAAACGGAACATTATCAATACATACCTTGATAACCCAACCAATTTTCCAGCAATAACTACAAGAAAATTTTGTGAAAAAATTGTTAAATATTCAAGAATAATGGCTGACCGAATATTTTTTATAAATAATCGGCGTTCAATTAATAAACTGGATAAAACATTTAGCCAAATGTTACCTGAATCAAAAGAATATATTGAGGAACTTGCAAAAGTTGGGAATTCTATGGATAAACATTTTATTAGAACAAATATTGAAGATAACCCACTTAAATCAGTTGCTCAGTCAAAGAATGCAACCATTTTTGTCTTAAACCATCCGAATTACCATAAAGATAAATTTACGTATGTAATTATAAATTCAATATTAAACAAAATGTACACAGAGCAAGGACGACAACTTGATTGCCCCAGACCTAAAATTATTGTAAGTAAAAATATGCTTAAAATGCTTGGCAAGAAAGTAGGCAGAATATATAAACAATTAGGTCTTTCAGAAGTCGATGCATCTTTAAAAAATCGAGATACTAAAACAAATACACATACAATGCATTCTTTGATGAAAGAATTTATTGAAAATAAATCTAACATATTTATTTTCCCTGAAGGTAATAATTCTGCATATAACAATATGCCGCTGGAAAAACGAATCCAGCCGGGAATTGCCGGACTAATAAAAGCAGCAACTCAAGCAAAAGAAAGTGTAAGAGTCGTACCTATTGGAATCCATTACCCTGGAGAAACAAATAGTTTTGGTAATTTTTATATTGGAAAACCTATGTATTTCAAAAAATCAGGGAATGATATTATATATACAGAAGGTACTGATAAAAAGAAAATTACGCATGTAAATCTTAAAGAATCTATCCCTGTCATTTTTAGCGAAATTTGCCAAAATATAAAATTTGGGATGGAAAAAGCATCAGAGCTTTAATAGCAAAAAAAATAATTTTTATGTTTTTATGCTTATGTTTGAGTTATAATAGGCCTATAACTTGGGGAAAATATGTCATTAAGTGTACGCAAATTTAATACAAAAGATAACATATTTGAAAATACTACGGGATTTCATCGTTCAGAGATAGAAGCCGCAGAGTATAGAAAACGTACGCTTAAGGAATGCCGTTTTAGAAGAGATGAATTTGTTTCTTCAAGAGATAAAGGAAAAGCTTTAGCCGGAGCTGCATTAGGAACCCTTATTCCAATGTTGGTATTTTCTAAAATACAAAAGAAAAATTTTTGGAAAATGAAATATGGATTCAATGAAATGGCTTCCATGTCAATAGGAGCCAATGTAGGTAGTATTACAATAGGTTCTATTGGTAAAAGTAAACGAGAAAAAGAAAAGAAGTTTAATGAAGGAGTATTCCAAGTACTAAACTCAATTATACCAATGACAATGTTTGATTGTGCGCTAAAATTCTGCAGCAAACATAAGAAACTTAATAATACACCGACAAAAATCATATCATCTGCAGCAGGTGTATTATTTGGAACTCAACTAGGCATTAAACTTGCGAATAAAATTACAGACCCTAAAAACTTAGTTCCTGATAGAAAATATACTGCTAAAGATGCAATTGCAAATATTGATGATGCCGTAAGTATTCTAGTCTTGGGAAAAGTTCCGTTTGCAGATAAGATTCATATTGATAAAGCTTTACCATTTATTTACGGATATTCAGGCTACCGTTCAGGTACAAGTAATTAAAAAAAAGCCGCAATATTTGCGGCTAAAAATTCGTTTAGTAAGATTAGGTAAGTAAGTTTAAGTTAAAACTTTCGTTATGAGTTTGTACCATAGTTATAATCAACTTTGATATTGTTACTCAACATTTGCTTGAAGGAATCAATATAAGAATTTATTTCAGATAACTCTGTATTAATTGTTGTAATTTGGTTATCCAATTGAGTTTCCCAAGCAGTTAAATCTTCTACTTTTGCTTCATAATACGAATCTACATAACTAACTTCATCTTGATACTCAGGAAGTTCAGAATAATCAACATAAGTATAATTTTCATTATCTTTATATGTTGCAGTAAATATATTTTTATATTCTGCTCTTAATGCTGTATATCTGGCATTTTTCCAAGAAGCTAAATCTGCTGTCCGTGCAGTAGAAAGAGTTTTCTGGTTGCTATAATTAGTCAAGTCCAGATTGATGCTATTGCGTCGCATTATATAAGATTGTATGATTTCGCTTAAACTTGCAACTGCCATCTCTTCTTACCTTAGATTTGTAAATCTTACTTGGATTTCTTACTTACGTATTTATTTATACATGTATATAAAAACAACCTAAAACAGTTAATTTCACATGCTTTTAGATAATTTACAAAAGTTTACATACTGGTTTGGTAGATAAATAGTATTGTGTTATTCTTGTGACATGGGGAAATTTATTCTTAAAGAAATCACGAATACAAATATTATAAAAGAGCTTGATAATATTGGTTTTGACAAATCATACCAATTTAAAGCTCAAGAAAAATACTGTTATAAAAATTTAAAGATTTTTTCTCTCAATGTTGCACAGGCAAATATTTTAAAACAAACAGCTTTAACTGTCGGAGCAGATTGTGCAGTGCATCGTGAAGTTATTACAGGAAAAATTGACCATAGTGATGTAATTCTTGGCGGCAGTTATTCACAACTGCGGAAAATTGCAGAGAAATTAAAGTTTCAGCCTTTTTCTTTAAAAGAACTTTCAGAAGAAATTCTAAGACAATTAAGGCAGGTAAAAACTGAAACAAAAATTGTTGGTATATTAAATATTACTGAAAATTCTTTTTCTGACGGCGGGAAATATAACGACAGCATATCCGCAATAGAACATTTACATGAACTCCTTAAAGACGGAGCAGACATTATAGATATTGGCGCAGAATCTACCAAACCGGGAGCAGAAGAAATTCCGGCAAACATTCAACTTGCTAAAATTTTACCATTATTAAAACAAAATGCCGTATTTAGTATTGATACCAGAAATTCTGCTGTTGCAGAAGAATGTTTAAAAAACGGGGCAAAAATTATTAACGACGTATCAGGATTAAAATTTGATTCAAATATGGCTGATGTTATTGCCAAATACAATGCAACTGTTGTAATTCAGCATTCAATTAACAGGCAGAATAAAGGAAACAACGTTAAACCAAATCCTAATATAGTAGATGACGTATATTTAGACATTTATAAACAAATTGAATATGCAAAATCGAAAGGTATTGAAAATATAATTATTGATGTCGGAATAGGTTTTGATAAAACCTGGGAAGACAACTTCATGCTATTTAATCGTCTGGACGAATTTAAATCATTTGGTTATCCTGTTATGCTCGGAATTTCACGAAAAAGTTTTCTTAATCTTAACAATAATGAAGAACGTGATATTTTTACTACAGCCCTTAATACTATTGCAATAGAGCACTGTATAGATTATATTCGTGTACATAATGTAAAAATGCACCGAAAGCTAATTGACATCTATAAAAAAGACCTTTTATAATATAAATGTATCGTTTGTATCACATGTAAACATATCTTTACAAATCAAAAAAGAAAAAGCAATTTTCCGATTCAAAATCACTTTATTAATGTATAGAGAATTTTGAAAAGGAATAGAGATGAAAGAATCAGAATTAAACGCAATGATGTCAGTAGTAGCAGATCCAATTAATAATGTATATAAAATTGAATCTCAAAAAGATATAGATGAAATTCAAAGAATTATCCGTATTTTTGAGATTTCTAAAGCGCAACGCAACAAACACAAATTGTTGTCTATTAAAAACTTGGCAACATTAAGAATCGTTTTGAGTAATAATTAAATTTATAAGTTATTTGAACAAAAAATGAGGGTGACTGTAGAGTCACCCTCATTTTTTAACAATTATGGAATAACATTATGCTGATCCCCACTTAAATGTTGCAGAGATTGCATCTTCTCTTAATTTTTTAACTGATTCAATTTCCGTTGTTATAGAAGTTAGTTCTGATGATAGAGCGGTAATTTCAGAATCCCAATAAGATTCTTTTGTTTCTAAATCGGCTCTTTCAGCATCATACCAGGCTGTTATTGTTTCTCTATCAGCTGTATCTGCTTTTTCAACAACATAGTTTTGTGTTTCAAAATAATCAAGTCCTTGAGCCTTTGCATAACCGCCAGTTACAGGAGAAGTGACATTTACTAATTGGTACAACCCTGATTTTAAACCAGCCTGCAGATTATCTACATTTGATACAGTTTTATAAGTAGAGTTGGTATCAACTTCATATACTAGTTTCCCATCTATTTCTTTACCAATAAGATTTGCAGCGACATTAAAATGTTGCACACCCATATTCTGACCATTTGGATCTGCACCATCAAATGTTCTGCTGCCATTAAATGCAGCTGCAAATATTGAACCATAGTAACTGAACATGTTTGATAATTGTTTTGCAAAAACAGAATTAAGTTTTGGGACATAATCATCTGTTCCTGAACCAGGCCAGTACATTACACCGGATGCACCTTCAGTACCACCAACAATTGCAAGTGTTTTTGCATCTTTAATTATATAGAATGTACCTTTTGTTGGTGTAATTTCCGATTCTGGTGTAAGTTTAGAATCAGTATAATATTTACCTGAATCTTTATAAAGAGTTGGACCGTATTGATAACCGTTACGTAATAGATGTTGTAATACTTCTAAACCTAATTCCGGATTTTTACCAGTTCCGCTAGAATCAGTTTGCCAGGCTTCACCGGTATAAATATCTCTATATACTTCGCTTAATTGCCCTGCTGCAGTAGAAACACCAACACCCATACTATTTTCTCCTCCTGAATACATCGCAAGCAATTGTTCCATTGCATCAAGTGTTAAGGTTTCAACAGTTTCAGGAGTCCCGGCAGCACCAGGTGTAGTCTGTTTATTCAATGTTGCGACAACAACATTTAACATTGCATCACTTAGTATAACTCGGCCGTATGCATCCGTTAAAATCATACTATCTGATACTTTTCTCTCAATATTTGCATCAGCATTTATTATACCATCAAAGAATGTTGCATTATCTTGTGCCATTAAATAACTATAAGTTACATCTTTATAACCATTTGTTGTTGAATATTGGATTTTTGAATTTTGGAGTTTTGCATAATACAATTTTGCCAGATTAGTTGCTTCTCTGGTTAACATGGTTTTACGCTTTGAATTAAGTTGTATTTGCATTTCAACATCCGCTTTTCTGGATGTTAATGCTAATAATCTAACTTGTGATACCGCTAAACCCATGTGGGCACTCCTTTTATTCCTAATATTCTATATATCGGATTTTTTTTTAAAATCTTTAATAATTCAATTAATGTTGTTACAATTATTAACAATAAAAGAGAAAAAGTTTTAAACATTAAAAAAGAGTGTTCATTAATACATGAACACTCTTTTTATTTAAAAACTATCTATTATTCAACAATAATAGCAGAAACAGGGCAAGAATCTGCTGCTTCTTTAACAGCATCTTCGTTATCTGCAATTGCTGCTTCATTAACAACTGCTTTATCATCAATACTAAATACAGCGTCACAAATTGATTCGCAAGCGCCGCATGCTATACAAGAATCTTCAACTGTTACTTTCATGTTTTTCTCCTTTTTGTTTAAATAATTTTAATTTTAAATCTTAACTTATTACAAAATTATTATATCAAAAAATAAAAATATTAAAATATCCAGTTTGTTATTTCTTTAGAAATATTATCAAAGCCCAATTGTAAACCTAAGTCTTTTGGTTCAATATTTTTTCTATAATACAACACCGGAACATATTCTCTTGTATGATCCGTTCCCGGAACCGTCGGATCGCATCCATGATCAGCGGTTATAACAAGTAAATCCTCATCAGACATACATTCAATAATTTTTCCTACATATTCATCAACCTCTTCAACAGCACGACCGTATCCTTCCGGGTTATTTCTGTGGCCATATAGCATATCTGTATCGACAAGATTAGTGAAGATTAAAGATTTATTTGCTGTCATATCAGCAGGAGTTGATTCGTATTTTATACTGTTCAAATCAAGTTCATTTTTTATAGCTTTTATTGTAAGCTCAAACCCTTCTTTATTCGAACCTGTATGAATAGCATGGGTTATTCCCGCTTTTGAGAAAATATCTTCTATTTTCCCTATTGCAACAACTTCTCCACCTGAATTTTTAATTCTATCCAATAAAGTTTCGCCTGTCGGTTCAACTGAATAATCACGTCTGTCTTTACCAATTCTTGTCGGTTTACCATCAATTATTTTATACGGACGAGCGATAACACGTGACACATGATATCCGCCGTCATCAAGAAGTTTTCTTGCAATTTTGCACCATTCATAAAGGGTTTCAAGAGGTATCATATCAGTATCAAGCGCTATTTGGAATACACTGTCTGCACTGGTATAAACAATCGGAAATTTTGTTCTATGATGTTCATCGTTGAGTTTTTCAATAATCGCAGTACCGCTTGCAGGACAATTTGCAAGAACACCGCCGCAATTTGTTGCTGTTATAAAGTCATTTATTAATTTATCAGGGAAACCGTTTGGAAATGTTGCAAATGGTTTTTCAGATACAAGACCAGCTATTTCCCAATGTCCTGTTGTTGTATCTTTACCTTTAGATTTTTCTTGCAAAGTTCCATATTGACCTGCCGGATTAGCTTCTTTTGGAACGCCTTCAAAATCCTGAATATTACCCAAACCTAGTTTTGCCATATTAGGTAAATTCAATCCATTATTGAATTTGCAAATATTAGCAAGTGTATTACATTCGGGAATATCATTAAACTCACGGCAATCAGGCATTGCACCAATACCCATTGAATCTATAACAACAACAATTGCTCTTTTCATATCAAATCCTTTCACTATTCTACAGTATTGAAAATTCTATCACCTGCATCACCCATACCAGGTACTATGTATCCTCTTTCATTAAGACATTCATCAATTGCAGCAACAGTAATTTCAACATCCGGGAATTCTCTATGAATAAGTTCAATTCCTTGAGGAGCTGCAAAAATACAAATGCATTTAATATTTTTTTGAGGAATCCCCTTATTTGCATATAAACGTATTGCTTCTAATAAAGAATTACCCGTTGCAAGCATAGGATCCGTAATATATACATAGAATTTTTTTGGATCTGGTGTTGCCATAGGAACTTTATTATAATACCAAACCGGTTTTAGAGTTTTTTCATCTCTATACATACCAATATGTCTGATACAAGCATCAGGCAGAATATCTATTGCTTCATCCGTAAAAATTAATCCTGCTCTTAAAATCGGAGAAATAATGATTTTAATATCAGGATCAATATCTTTAGCAATACAAGTTTTTAACGGGGTATGAACTTCTTTATCAACAAGCGGAAGGTTTTTGGATGCCTCATAGAGAAGAGCTCTCGTTATTTTTCTTGCTGCAATTCTCACATTTTGAGAATCATTATCTTTATCTCGCATCGTGCAAAGACTTTGACATATAACCGGATTCGTAATCAATTTCACATTTTCATTAGTCATGACTGTCATCCCTATTTCCTTTCTTTATATTATTCATTTTATCTTTATATTCATTTAAATCTTTTTGTACATTATCAACCCAATCATTAGAAAATTCAAGAAATTTATTTACATCTTTTTGAGTCATTGTAGCATCTTCTTGCAGATTGGAAGATTGAAGTTCTTCACCAAATATTGAAACCCGCGCAATTATCAAACCTATTTTATTAAACATTTCATAAAGAAGAACCCAACAATCACGGAGTCTATTGGTTTTCATAACAATAATATAGTCATCAGCATCAAGCCCGTAACGTTGAACAATTTCAGGATGCGGAGGATAAAGTTCAAGGGATTTAGAACCCCCGAGTCCTGAGAATTCAATATTTGCAATAGTTCCCTTTGGGAGTTTAACAGATTTATCTTTAATAATAAATCTTACAAAAACTTCATCATTCACTATTTTTAATTTTTCGACATACCCTACCGGCACTCCCATAAAATTAACCGGTGAACCCACAATTAACCCATCAACATCTTGTGTAAAGATATTGTGAATCTCATAAGTTTTTTGATGAGCCGAGTAAAAATAAAATCCGATGGCAAAAAGTGCTAATAAAATTAACAACCAAATAAGTAACTCCACTTCACGCAAATGTCTGGTACGAGTTTGTCTAAGACTTTTATCCATAACCTGATTATATCCGAAAATCCAATTTTCCACAAGAAATATTAATCCATTATGAGTATTGAGATTATTACAATATTATTGTATGTTTAAATCTAAAATAGGAGAGATAAATGAACGCAATAGAAAAAATTATAGGAATAAATGATGTATTAAAAGATATTTTTAAATTTGTACAAGAAGATGAAGAAATAAAACCGGATTTTGAAGAATATCTGTCAACAATGGGAGCAATGAACGCAACATCAACCCAAATGGAAAAATTATTTATTCCTTATATTTTTGAACGTTATATTGGAGAGCCGGCAAAAAATATAATAGAACTTTATAACGAACGTGGAAATTCTCCTAAACCAATTATTGCAAAAAGTTTTTTAAATACTCAATATACTATTTTTAAAATCAAAAGACTTTTAAAAAATGGATTTAAACTCTACAACTTAACCAATGAAAAAGAGTATGAAGTATTATCATTAACCAAAATGACTAATTTTCGAGGTATAGGGATAGGAGAATTTATTGTTGCAAGAATTTTCCAATTAGAAAATGAATACTATTTAATTGGAATAGACAATATACTTTCGTCTACGCAAGAAGAAGATGCCACAAGATATGCAGTCGTAAGAATTGTTCAAGCACCATGGCTCGTGTATCAAGATAATCCGGAAAAAGAAGAAGAAATTAAAAATACAATTTCTGAAACATATCAGAAGTTTATTGATATGTATAAAACTGATGAAATTATAACAACAAACAAATATGCAGATAATATAATAGGTCAACTCAGCGAAGAAGATTTTCAAGAAGATTTTAATATTGATGACGCAACAAAACCAATTGAAACATTTAAATATTTTGAAATTAAAGAATTAAATAATGATTATAGTAACTTTATCGAAAATTCATTAGGCGGTTTTTCATCGCACGAAGAAACATACGATGTCGGAATAATTATAGATAAAGAATTCGGACTTTACACAATACCATTTTATAAAACCTTCTGTATGATTTTTGAAGATGAGGAAAAAGTTGAAAATAAAAAAGAATGTATAAATTATTTCTTAAACAATGACTCAATATCAGACAGCATTCTTAGACGTGTTGCTTCAAAATATTCTAATTTTATGGAGATAATAAACAAAGAACTTGAATCTGGTTATACTTTAGAAACACTTATTGAACGGTTTAAAACAGACTTTTTACGCCGCAAGATATATTCATCAACATCTGTTTTATTCCACTCAAATGTATTTTCAACATCTTTAGGATTACTAGACAGCGTAGATGAATTTGTTGCTGCAAATGAATAAGTGAAACATTTTAAACGCATAGTTTTGATTCATACTTATTACAAAAATATACTGAATATGGTACAATGCTTTTATGGAATCACCTTATCAAAATTATTTTAATAACATAAAAGAAAAAGTATCAAGCACGCTTGAAAGTACACAGCTTTATCAATTTAAGGGAACTGTATCAAAACTTCTTGGTTTAACTGTAGAAGTTAAACTTCCAGGATTAAAAATAGGTGATTTATGTTATATTGAAACCTATGACGGAAAAAGAAAACCGGCAGAGGTTGTTGCTTTTAAGGGTGAGACAGCACAGCTTCTTTTATTACTTGATGGAACAGGTATAGGACAAGGGAGTTTAGTTATTTCTACAGGGAATCCTATTATCATTCCTGTTGGAGATTTTCTTTTAGGACGTTTAATTAACCCAATGGGAGAACCAATTGACGGCAAACCATTAGATACGACCAATGCAATGTGGCGTTCTATTGAAGGGCCGCCACCAGGACCGTTTGAACGTCCTATTATTACAGAAATGTTTTCAACAGGCGTCCGTGCAATAGATGGATGTATGACAATGGGTTGCGGCCAGCGTCTTGGATTATTTGCAGGTTCAGGGGTCGGAAAAAGTACACTACTCGGTATGATTGCAAGAAACTCTGATGCCGATGTTAACGTTGTTGCACTGATTGGAGAACGTGGAAGAGAAGTTAAAGAGTTTATTGAGGACTCTCTCGGCGTTGAAGGGATGAAAAAATCTGTTATCGTTTGTTCAACAGGTGACCAGCCGCCTTTAATCAGACAAAAAGCTTTACTTGCAGCAACTGCAGTATGTGAATATTTTAGAGATCAAGGTAAAAAAGTTTTCTTAATGACAGATACAGTTACACGTTGTGCAATGGCAGGACGTGAAGTTGGTCTATCTATCGGAGAACCGCCGACAATGAAAGGGTATCCTCCGTCTATTTTCTCATGGCTTCAAAAAGTACTTGAACGTGCCGGAAACAGTCCAAAAGGTTCTATTACTGCGCTATATACAGTATTGATGGAAGGTGATGACATTTCTGACCCGATTGTAGATATTGTACGTGGTATTGTTGACGGGCACATATTTCTTTCAAGAAAAGTTGCAGAAAGTAACCATTATCCTGCAATCGATGTATTAGGAAGTATTTCAAGGCTTATGTCTGCTATTGCATCGCCCGAACATAAAGCCGCAGCAGGAAAAATGAGAGCATTGTTATCTTTGTATCGAGAAAATAAAGACTTAATTGATGTTGGTATGTATCAGCCGGGAAGTAACCCAAAACTTGATATCGCAATTGAAATGATGCCGCAGATTAATGCATTTTTACAGCAAAGAACATCCGATATTGTTTCTATGGATTCTACAATTAACACGCTGGTAGAAATGATGGCGAATGTTGATATATAATTTTAATTTTTATATTCAAACATCATACAGCCGCCATTTTTAATCATATATTCGTTAACGTTCATATTTCCTATATACAAAATTCCAACATTTCGATTATAGCGTTTATCTGTATCAGTAAATTTGATTGTAATATTATCGCTAGATTTTAATAGATTGCTTAAAATTAGTTTTGATTCTTTACCCTTTTTGACAACATCTTCTATAGACATTTTATTAAGATAAGCCTGTTTATACGCTCTATCTCTCTTAGAAGTTTCATAACAATCAATACCTGATAAACGTATACTCATTTCCTGACCATTAACTATACCCTTTACAGTATCTCCATCGGTAACTTTTGTAATAGTTATATGCTCCAAACAGGCTCTTGCAGCAGCAAATTCTGTAATTGAAAGGATGATTAATACTACAATAATAAATCTTTTCATAAATATAATAATGTATAATTTAATAAATCTTGTCTATTAGCCAATCGACTAGCAATAAGCAATAAGTTTATATCTGACAGCCTTAACAACCGCTTGAATAAGATTATCACATTCAAGTTTTTGTAATATGTCTTTTGAAAATTTATTCAACATATACTTTGATATACCCATTGCCTTACTAATTTCTTTTTTAGTCGCTCCCATTGCATACATTGTAAGAATATTATCTTCATATTCAGTAAGTTCCATATTTCCCATATCCGACTCCTTATACATGATTTGATTTTGGTATTTTTATTAAAATATGATAATTTATGAGTATTATACCAGATTATAATCATATTGTTTATAAAATATACCATTATCGTCATTAAAATCTAAATAATAAAATGTTACTCTTACATATATGGCAAATTTGAAGAAAATATTAGGAGAGAGAGTCAGATATCTTAGAAAATCTCGTAGTTTAACACAAGAAAAACTAGCAGAAATGATAAATGCTGATCAAAGAACTATTAGTGCTATAGAGAATGGTCATTCTTTATCTCATCAAGTTTTACAGTCAATAATGGATGTATTAGAATTAGAACCTTCCGAATTTTTTAAATTAGAAGATTTAATAGGTCTATCTGATGATGAAATAAGAAAAGAGTTATTTGATACAATACCAAAGTTAAGCAGTGAAGATTTGCGTAAATATTATAAAATTTTAAAAGCAATAAGTGATTAATGGCAGTAATTTTTATTTAAGTTTGAGGAATTTAACCAATCAAATTATTGAGTTATTGCTTGACAATTTGGCTTGAGAGAATATCATAAAATAGTAACCAATTTTATTGGGGCGTCGCCAAGTGGTAAGGCAGCTGGTTTTGGTCCAGCCATCTCGGAGGTTCGAATCCTTCCGCCCCAGCCATTTAACAAGACTTTCGAGTCTTGTTTTTTTATTGGGAAGAGAACCGATATATTTTTTCATTAGCTTTGAGAAAAACAGCCCGTTTGAGATTTTCGCCGAAAGGTTTAATTTTATGAAATTATTTTTGCATTTTTATAAAAATACAAACTACTACTAGATAATATTAACTTTAATTCAAATTTGTAGTAGTATACCATTTTCTAAATCTTGAATATTGTAAACTGTTTCCAATACATCAAAAGTTTCTTCAAGATTATTTTTTGCACTATTCCAACCACAACCATCAGTGAACCAGATAAATGTTACCCCATCTATTGTTGCTACTTCTTGAGCTAGTGTTTTATAACTTCTTGCTGTTTCATTTAATTTTGAGCCTCCACTTGAATAGAAATTCGTTTCAATTACATAAATTTGATTATCGGTCTTGATTACAAAGTCAAAACGTTTTTCCATTTTACCCTGATTAGAAATCGCTGATAAATTTACATTCCATTTTTGCTCAATTTCATGGATATACATTTCTTTAAAGTAATTTTGCTCCTTAACAAAGCCTGCTTTTTGAATATAACTTTCAACAAGATTTTCCATTAAATGTCCGCCACGATTTTTACGAGCATTAGAATCTAATCCTGTTTCAACACCTGTTGCATAATCTACCAAATTATTTACAATGTGGTTTTGTAACAAGTCAAAAAGTTTCGTTTT
>CALUXV010000046.1 GCA_944324835.1 Candidatus Gastranaerophilales bacterium | reverse complement strand
TCATCTGATCCTAAAAATATTGGCGAAAAAGAGTATCAATATTCGTTATGTGCAAAAGATTGCGGAATAAATATGACGGAAACAAGGCTTTTCCCATCAAAAATTTGTTCAGGATATTTTGGGATAAAAAGATTTGACCGTACAAACGGGGAAATGGGTAAAAAAGTTCATATGGTATCAGTTAGCGGACTATTAGAGACAAGCCACAGACTTCCTAATCTTGATTACAATACATTGATGAAACTAACACTTGAATTAACAAGAAATTATCAAGATATAGAACAATTATTCAGGTTAATGTGTTTTAACGTGTTTGCACACAACAGAGATGACCACTCAAAGAATTTTTCTTTTCTTTTTGATACTAATAAAAAGGAATGGCATTTGTCACCTGCTTATGATTTAACTTACAGTTTTTCATTTAATGGAGAACATGCAACAACGATTAACGGAGAAGGCAAAAATCCGACTTTAGATGATATTTTAGCAGTTGCAAAAAATATAGGGCTTAAAGAAAAAGCAGCTAAAGATATTGCCTTAGATATTCAAGACAAATGTTCAAAATTATTTAATTAATCTCGTCTTTTTGAGTATTTAATCTTGCAATAAGTGTCTAAACCGAACTGGTAAGACCCTGAAATAAATTCAGGGTGACAGTAAGTTTTAATTAGCATTCGCAAGTTCAGAATGACAGTTATTATTTTTTAACGTTATGTATGTCTGTTTGAAAAAATTATAATGTTCTAAAAATAAGGCAGTTTCAGACCGTTTGAGTTCTTCTATCAACTCTTTGATATACTTCAAAAAGTTCGATTTTCGACACGTACAGTCCACCATTTATAAAAAAGACAGGTACAAGACCTGTCTTTTTTAGTTATATACATATAAAATAAATCAACAACAAAAGAATTTTATTCTTTATACCAGCTTAGAAAGTTTTACTTTTTCCAAATCACTAATTGGTTTATTTAATTTCTTTTCTCCAAAAATTGTTTTACCTAATTCAATAATATGTCTTACGGTTTCTCTTTCTTCGGGTTCATAATAACGATAGTTTGTTTCTTTTTTATAATTGCCATATTGAATATTCCATGTGTCTTTTGTATTCCTGCGAGGAGACGGAATATAAAATCTTGTGCCAATTTTTAAAGCATTGTTTGTTTTATCTTTTTGTATGCACTTTAGCGTGTTATTAAACTGCTTGATTTCTTTTGGCGTAAGAGCTTGATAAGCCAGGTGCTTTTGATTATTTAACTTATCAATATAATAAAAACTGTCTTGTAGTAACTGGTGTGTTCTTTTATCATTAGCTATACGCCCTCGAAAAGTTTGTAAATTATTGTTTGTATTTAAATTCGTATTCATACTTTCTCCTTATATTCTCAACGCATTAAAAATAATGTGTTAAAATAATATTTTTTGACAGAATATCGGTAATTTTTTACAAAACTTATAAAATTATACTTCTGTTTTTATCCCTTTTCTTCTTAATATTCCGGCTAATTGCATATATAACTCTCTGTTTTTTGCAGAAGTATCAATGTCGCTTGCTTCTTTTATATATGCAAATGCATTTTCATACTGTCCGATTGCTTGGTATATTTCAGCCATTTTTACATACAATGCGGCATTTCCAACATCAAGAGTAATTGCTTTTTTTAAACTTTCTATTGCAAAATTAATGTCGTTCTTTTCAACTAATGCAAGTGCATTATAGTAATATCCTTCATAATGGTTCAAATCCATTTCTATAAGTTCTTGTGCTGTATCAAATAAAGCGTCAAAATCTTTTACATTATATTGGTACTCCGCAAGCAGAACTTTTGCATAATAATAATTAGAATAAACATTAATTAATTCATCAATAATTGGTTTAACTTCTTCTAATTCTCCGAGTTTTATCATTAGATTGCACATAAAAGACTTGTAATCAAAAGATTTATGATTAATTTCAGAGGCACTTTTTATCATCGCTAATGCTTGTTTATTCATATCCAAACTAGAATAGATTTGTGCCAAAGCATAAAGTATAGTTTCATTATCAGGATTTTCTTTATTTAACTTTTCAAGTTCTGACTTTGCAGTCGCCAAATCCCCCATTTGATATTTAATAAGCATTTTTAAAACTTTGCTCTCCAATAAATCTCCGTTAAGATGAGTAAGTGCATTTTTATAATCACCTTCCCGATATAGAGCATACCCTAATGAATACTGATAATTAAGGTTTGTTCCATCAAGACATATTGCTTTTACAAAATATTTTTTTGCTTCATCAAGCCATCCTTTAAGAAAATAAGCCTGTCCCAGATTAAAATTGTATTCCGGATTCTTCGCATCAATCTCTACCGCCTGACGAAAATATTCAACAGCTTCATCCAGTTTCATTTCATCCAGCTTTGCTAATCCCATATAATTTAGAACTTCTACATCTTTTAAATCTTTGTTTTCCAATTTATTTAAAACCTCTTTTGCTTTGTCTGTTTGTTTTGTTTCAAAATATATTTTACATAATAAATCCAGATGTTGTGAACATCCTTTTTCAGTTTCAATGTTTTTAAGTATTTTTATTGCTTCATCATATTTTTTCAAGTTATAATATGCATTAGCAATTTCTATTGCAACTTCAGGGGTTTGAATAAAATCATAGAACCCTGTTGCTTCATGAAATTTGTTTTGAATATTTAATAATTTCAAAAACTCATATAAATCATCTTGTGATTCTGTTAAAACATATATTTTATTAGCTATTTTTGATGCACTTTTATAGTCTTTTTGTTTTTTATAAATTTCTCTTGCCGTAATCAAACTATTTATATGCTTATCATCAATTTCTAAAGCTTTGTTTGTATAATGTAATGCTCTATTGAAGTTTTGCAATAAAAAATATAAATTACCCAACTCTGACAATATTTCGATATTGTCATTTTCTTTTGCAAGCATTTTATAAAACAGTTCGATTGCCTGCTTATAATAACCTTTTCTTTTGAGTTCAAAAGCTTCAATCATTAACTGTTTCATTGTCTTTTATCTCTTCTTTTTTATGTTTTAACAAATGCTTTTTTTTAGGCGGTGCTTCTTTTTTTGAATTTACTATGATTAACACTTCGTCTTTGCTTGCCATTTTTAAATTATTTCTGGCGATTGATTCAAGCGTTGCAACCGATGAAAAGTTTTTTATATCTTTTTTTAATTCAATATTTCTTAATTCAGCCTCTTCTTCTGTTTTGGCAATTGTTGCAATTTTTTGTCTATACGCAAATATTTTTGAAATATTTAAAATTGCACTAAACGATATCTGCGCAAGACACAATATTAAAATAATAGTCAAAAAGGAATAATAAAATTGTGTATGACTATTTCTTTTTGCATTTCGTTTTTTGGTAATTGCTGCTAATTTTTTGCTTTTTGATATTTTTTTCTTCATAGTAATAAATTAATTATATACGTATTTACTATGAATTACAACTTAAATTTGGTAGTAAATTCTATAGATGAAGAATTTCCGCCGCCATTTTCATAAAAAGACTGAGAAAGACCGAGTTCAAACCTCAAACTGTCGATATATCGTTTAAGCTGCGGTGTATAAATCAATGATATCTGGTTTTTCTTTAGCGGTGCAGCCATGTATGTTTTAAGTGTATCTCTTATTGCAAGAGATTTCGTCAGTTTTATTTCCGGAGAGATTCCGAGCATACTTTGGTAAGCGCCATTAATGGATTGTGAATCTGTACTATATGTACTTGTAACGGCGTATTTTTTCCCATCATATCTTGTAAACCAGCTTGTAGAGTAGGTCATTTGAGCACTATCCAAAGAAGCACCGTAATATGTTCCATATGAAAAATTGCCGGCTTGTTCTTGCAAACAGTTGAATATTGGAGAAATATAATATTCTTCTCCTGTTAATTTAGAAGCATTTGCTAAAGCACTTCTTGAACGTATTCTTGCATCAGATACTGTCGGAGTATATACCGGTAATATAGTATTAGGCGGCTTTATGTTTAACGTAGGACGTTCTATTGTTTTATCAAGATAAACCGTTCCGTCTTCATTGAATTCAATTTCACCCTGCAAGGTTGGTTGTTCTGTTGTTGTCTGCGGGATAATTTCAGGGTTTGTAAGCAAAGAATCATGAACTTCTGCATCAGTTGCGAATACGGGAGTTTGTAATAATAATGCAATTATTAAAACAAATACTTTTTTCATATCCTTATTTTAGTTCACAAACAGCTATTTTTCAATAAAAAGGGTAAAATAAAAAGGCGACACCCAGATTCGAACTGGGGAATAAAAGCTTTGCAGGCTTCTGCCTTACCACTTGGCCATGTCGCCATTTAATTATTATGTTATGTAAGATATGAATAAATGTCAAGTGATTAAGTGATTAGGTGACTAAGTGACTAAGATAGTGAGTAGTGAATAGTGATTAGTGAGTAGACATTTTCCGTCATTACGAACGAAGTAAAGTAATCTTTTAATAAGTGAATAGTGACTTGTGAGGAGTGAATAGTGATTAGTGAGTAGACATTTTCCGTCATTACGAACGAAGTAAAGTAATCTTTTAATAAGTGAATAGTGACTTGTGAGGAGTGAATAGACGTTGAAATTGAGTGTCAACGCCGGTTAGACCCTGAAACGAGATTCTGTTGAAAAAGTCAAGTACTTTTTTTAATTTTGCTTGTAAACTCCAAAGAACGGTTTCATATCAGGCTATGTGCTATCCCGCATACTGTTCAATGTTCACATTACTAAAACCTGATTTGAAAAAGTTCAAGAAATTGTCCTTTTTCAACTTTTCCTCATCCTTATACTGCAACACTTTACAAATATAAAATTTTGGTTTATCTTTAACTTATGATGAAAAATTTACGACGATTAGTATATAAATTTTAGGGCTTGTTTTTATTAAAAAACATCTTAATCTTTATGTGCTGATAAAAACAAGACCTAATGAGGGTCTTATTTTTTTGTAAAATTTTATTAATTTAAAAGTGTAAAAAGGTAAATTTTTGTTTTCAACAGACTTAATAAAAAAGGAAGGTTAATTATATGAAGATGAATATGAATATCCGACGAAGAATTACTATAAAGGCGAATGCTCCAATCGTCGAACTTATGAACTTAATTTGGGGCTTGTAATACTCAGGCTAATATAGTAAGGAAAAGGAAATGATATCACCGGCAAAATTATATTCAATTTTAGGAAATCCTAAATCGCTTGTCCCGTTGGGCGTAAAAGACAGTGCCAACTGTTTGGGACTTACAACAGCATCATATATTACAGGTAAGAAAGAAGAAGCTCAAGACAGATTTATTGACGAAGCAGGTACGGAAGTTATCTGGCTGGGTGCTATTCCTGCCTATAAATGGGGAATAGATAAAACTTTATTTAAACTGACAGGTTATAATCCGAAATATGATATAAGAAACCTTGAAAATAAAGATATTTTTGAAAAAACTAAAAAGTATGCGCCAACTGAAAAAATCGCTAAAGATATTGAAAAAATCGGTAAAAATGCGAAAACCTTCAAAGCTTTGAACTTTATAAAAGTAGCTGCTGCAACCGTTCTGGCTCTGGTTTCTTATGATGTATTAACCAATAAGAAACAACAGTATACAGATAAAAAAGTTGAACAAAGAATAAGAAAACAAATGCAGCAAAATGAAAAGAATAATCAAAAAGTCCTTGATAAGAAAATTGATAAAACAGCATTTTCTGCATTGAAAAAACATAATAATAACCTTTCATTCAAGGGAGGGCTTACTGATTTTGTACTGGATCCGGTTAAAAACATGTACGTATTAGACGGTGGTATAACAGGTCAACGGCTTGTTAAATCCAGAGATCCGCAGGAATTTATGGGATACGTAATAAAAGAGGGCGGTTTCCTTCTATTTATGTACGGTCTCGGCCAAAAAATTCAAGATTATATGATTAACAGGGCTGATAAAAAGCATAACAAATCTATTGCACTCGATTCAAGAGTCCTGGAAGATGACAAATTCAAAAACCTGTTCAAAACAGGTGAAATTGAACAAAGTCTGAAAGAATTTCCGAAATATGAATTGAATGATGATAAACCGAAAGGCTTCATTAATTCTATAAAGAATTTCTTTAATCCGCCAAAAACAACAGCAGAAATGATGGCTAAAGATGCTGAGTTGTATGAATATATCCATAACAACCCGGATAATGCCGTTGTTAAAGCCGCTAAAAAATCCGATATTATTGAAAACTATAAAGTAAAACAAAAAGGAATATTCGGATTCTTTAAAAAGAAAATTGATACAGGAAAAATAGATACAAGAAAATATGTAGATATGAATTCCCTGAAAGAAACTCACAGTAATATTTCTAAATTGTATAACCAATTCAAAAATTCCGGAGAAGATATTGATACCTTCTTTAAAGGTGTAAGAAAACTAAAACGGAATGCAATTAAGACAAACATGTTCTCATCTATGATTGCATTGGGTGTAATCCTGCCGGGACTAATGCTCGCAAAACGGGTTCTTTCAAATGACACAGAATTTGCAACAACCAAAAGAATCAGACAAAAGCTTGAAAATGAAAAAAAATCTCAAATTCAAAAGTAAAGAATATGTAAAGAATCTTTGTTTGTTTTTTTATTCATAGTATACTATTAAAAAAGGAATTTTTATGAACTACGTTAATTATAAAAAAAATGAACTTAAAAAATTAAAAGTATCAGATATTAATCTTAAATATCCGGATTTAAAAAATCTAAATAAAGCTCAAACCATTGCAAATTGGCTCATAACCTGGATTGATGCAAATAATTTTGAGAATAGCTTATTACCAACAAAAGCTGAATTTGCATATTCTTTGGGAGTAAGCTTAGGAACAATTCAAAATGTTTTCAAAATATTAGAAGATAAAGGATATATTCTATTAAAACAAAGAATTGGAGCAATAATTAACAATACAACAGATTCTCAAATAATGCGCAAACAAACAACCAAGGTTGATATTGCAGCTGAGACAATAAAAGATTATATTTTATCTTCTCAAATGAATATTGGAGATAAATTTCTGTCGACAAGACGACTTGCAAAACTTACAAATATTTCATTAAATACAATTCGTTTAGCCGTAAACAAATTAATTAATGATGGAGTTATAAAACAAACAGAATCAGGCTTAGTATTGAATAAAAACAATTTTGAAGTAAATAAAAAAGCAACACCGGAAACACTGGTAAACAAAGTTAAATCTGATTTAAAATTATATATTTCAAATAATTTCAAAATAGGTGAAAAACTTCCTGCGCATACTGATTTGGCTGAAATATTTAAAGTAAGTATTAAAACAATTCATAATGCAATAAAACTTCTTGAAAAAGAAAATATGTTATTATCAAGAAGAGGAACCTATGGAACAATAGTAATTAATACATCAATGAATTCTGCATTTGAACCAAAGCGTGAGATGTCGATTTTTGCATCGGCACAAGATACAGCATTTTATCATTACGAAAAAACTCAAAATCGGATAAAAAGGATTATTTCAGAAAACTACGGTATAGGTTCAAAACTACCGTCAATCAGAGAGTTTTCAGAACGATTGGATTTAAGCCCTAATACAATCAGAAAAGCACTAAACAATCTTGCAAAAGAAGGCATTCTTCGTTTTGCACGAGGTAGATACGGCGGTACATTTGTAATAGACATGCCGGATATAGAAGAACAAACGTTCAGATGGCTTGCGGTTAATCCTCGTTACGCACAGAAGGCAAACTAGAAAAACATTTGCATAGCATTAGGTAGTGGCGCATGGAATCTGTCAACAATTGGCTGGAATCTGTTATTATAAGTTACATGGTCATTATCTACAGAAATCCATTCATTATTTTGTATTCCTTCATTAAACCCTTCGGTATTTCTAATATCCTCATTAGAATTAAAATTTAAACGGAAATAATTTTTATCTCCAACAGTATCATTGTATGTTAAACCAAGTTTTTTAAAATCCGGCAGATGCTCAGAAATAACATTTATATCTTTATTAGGATTTTCAACAGGAGTATGCTCAATATACTTATATACAGACATATTTCTATCGTGGTTATAATAGCATAATGGAGCAGAATTACGGCTTCTATTTGTTGTCAAATACGTATCTATTTTGGCTAATGTACCCAAAGAAAATGGATTATCCAAACTTCTGGTTTCTTCCGGAGCCATTTTAATTACATACTTTTTATGTTCCGGTGTAAATACGCCAAATACATTTTTATCAGAGCGTCCTTCCGTAAAAAATTTAAACTCATATTCTCTATTATCTAATCTTAAATTATTAATATCTTTTTTCTGTTTTAAACCGACTTCCATCTGATTTTTCAAATAATCTGCAATAGTAAAAAGATGATTATGCGGAAATTCTCTTGGGATATTACCTATTTCAAAATAATCATTTCCTTTTAATCGGCGGTGTTTCTCCAGTAAAACATCTCCTTTCCAATCAGGTCTGACCCTTAATATTTCTGATAATGTATGAGCATTGTTATATTTATTTTCTATATAATTTTTGTAAGCAGCATTATAAGGACTGTCATATAAAAATGGCATAATATTTTTGGATTGTTCTCCAACTTTATTTTGCAGAGCCTGAGTAAGCGTACCTATCTCTCTTGGTTGACGTACAAGACTGTCAATAAATTGATAACTTCTGTCTTTTGTATTTAATATAGCTGTTAAAAATCCATCCATTGTTTTGGTATCAGCTTCTATCTTTAAAAAAGAATTTATTGCAGGGGTATGATCATGATTAATATACCAATTGTATTCTTCATACAAATTATTAATGCTTCTTGAACCAAAATGAATATTAGAAATATTATGAGCATAAACAAGAGGATATTTAGGATGTGTTTTATATTTTTTTAATACATGGGAATTATTATGATAATGCCTATTATCATTATTACTCACTCTATTAAACTGTATTGGCGTTATTATATCAATACTCACATTCCTATCCTCTAATCTATATAATGTTTGTAAATAATAATTTTGTTAGTTTTTATAAAAACGTTACATTTATTTACTCAATGTCATGTTTAAGATATTCTTTATATTGAGAGGGAAGTAATTATGACAGATTGTATTTTTTGTAAGATTATTAACGGCGATTTCGGAACAAAATTTGTTTACGAAGATGATGATGCCGTTGTTTTCAATGATATAAACCCTAAAGCTAAGACTCATTTGCTTGTAGTTCCAAGAATTCACGTTGAGAGTTTAAATGAACTGGATGACGTAGAACTATTAGGTCGTTTAATGAATATAGTAAGAAAAGTTACCAAACAAGAAGGTTTAACTTCTTACAGAACAGTAATAAATACCGGACGTGATGCCGGACAGGAAGTATTTCATTTACATATACACATATTATCAGGAGATATAAAATTATGACAGAATTTTACCAAGAAATAACACCGGCAGGATTCGGTATCGCAATAAAGAAAAAAAATGTATTATTTTCAGACAAATCAGAGTTTCAAAAAGTTGAGGTTATTGAATCCGACAGCGCATTAGGAAGATTTTTGACACTTGATGATTTGATGATGTGCACCGAAGGTGATGAATACCATTACCATGAAATGATTGCGCATATACCTATGATGCATCATAAATGTCCTAAATCTGTTCTTGTAATAGGCGGCGGTGACGGCGGAACAGTAAGAGAAGTTTTGAAACATAAAACTGTTGAAAAAGTTGTTTTATGCGAAATTGACGGAATGGTAATAGATGCTTGTAAAAAATATCTTCCAACTATGTCTTGTGAACTTGATAATCCTAAAGTTGAAATAAAAGTTGAAGATGCAATTGAGTTTATAAAAGATAAAGAGAATGAATATGATATAGTTCTTATTGATTCTACAGATCCTATGGGACCTGGTGAAGGATTATTTACGGAAGAATTTTATACAAATGTAAAAAAATCTTTAAAAGACGGCGGAATTTTGGCTGCTCAATCAGAATCGCCGGTTGTAAACAAAGAAGAAATAAGCAAAATGTATAAACTGCTAAAAAAAGTATTTCCTATTTGTTCAACTTATACTTCAAATATTCCGACATATCCGGGCGGCTATTGGGCGTGGGCATTTTGTTCCGAAACAGTTGAACCTTTATCATATTATGCGGAAGATAGAGATGCCGATATAACATCTTCTTGTAAGATTTATAACAAAGATTATCATTATGCACGTTTTGCACTTCCTAATTATTTGAAAAATCTTACAAAGTAAAATTGTAATATAATATTGTAAAGAATCAGGTTTTTAATGAAAAAATATATTATTTTATTGTTATCATTAATATTATTTTCTACAATACCGGCAATTGCAAATGATGTAGTAGATGACTGCTATGATATGGCAAAAAATTATTACACATCAGGGGATTTTGACAAAGCTTTGGAATATGTAGACATGATTCTGAAGGTTAATCCTGCGCATTTTAATGCCTGCTATCTAAAAGTTGTTTTAACCAAAGCAACAGGAGTTCTAGGAGATACTGTTTTTGATAAATCAATAAACCTTCGTCCTGTTAATGTAAAATCAGGTATAAAACAATCTGATGATTTTAATAATAAGGGACAAGAATACTACGATTTCAGAGATTTTGAATCAGCGCAAAAAGCATTTCAGTCTGCAATAAAAGCAAACCCGAGAAATTATTATGCATACAATAATTTAGGATTAACTTATTGGAAATTAGAAAAATATTCAAAGGCTGAAAGTGCATTCAAAAAAGCATATAACATAAATAAAAACTTTACTGCGCCGCTTATTAACCTTGCACAGGCATATATAGAACAAAAACAGTATGCAAAGGCTGAAAAATATTTAAATACAGCATTGGCTCAAAATAAAAATGATTATTGTACATATTATCTTCAAGGTGTTTTGTACAAAAAAATGTATAAATACCAAAGAGCAATAAAAAGTTTTAATTCAGCAATACTGGCAGAACCTAAATTTGCTCTTTCATATATCCAGCTTGCGGATGCATACTATAATACAAATGATTTTGCCTGGTCTAACTCAACATTAGAAAAATACTTAGACCTTTGTCCGACAGATGATTACGCATATTATATGCTTTATAGGAATTATTTCCAATTAAAGGATTACAATGTTGCAAAGAATTATCTTGTACGGGCTATAATGCTGAACAACTGTGCAGAATATCGTGTTTCTTTAGCGGAATTGGAAAAACTTTTGGATAACCCATGGATTGCAATTGCAATATTAAAAACAATAAAAGAACCAAGTGCCGCAATACTAAATGAAGCCGGACAGTGTTACTTAAAAATAAAAGATAATAAAAATGCTTTGACCTGTTTTAATGCAACGGCAATGCGTCCGGATTTTAGACCTATATATATGTATAATGCCGCAATGGTTTATAAAAATATAGGCGATATCGAGAATTATAAAAGAACCATGCTTACGATAAAATCAATTGAACCTGAAACGTATCAGGATTATATTGATTTGAGCGGAATATATTTGGATTCTGATTCTAAAGAAAAAGCATTAGAACTTTTGAATCAAGGAATAAAAAAATATCCTGATAACAAAGATTTATATGAAGCTAAATTAAGACTTTATAAAATCACATCGGATACGGCAGGTATAAACAGGACTCAAAAAGAACTTGATAGGATATTAAAATAATGGGACGTCGTTATAAAAAAAGAGAGACATTTTTTTCTAAATTAGTTAACTGGACATTTACCTTATTGATTGCTGTATTTTTTGCATCAATATTAAGCAGTGCAAGTGCACATAATTTAAAATTTGCACAAGTAAGTGATGCTCATTATTCTTCAATCGAGGCTGATACAACTTATAAGGTTTTAAAATCTTCACCTCAGATTTTGGATGACGTTATTCTTCAAATAAATAATACTCCTAATCTTGATTTTGTAATGTTTTCAGGAGATTTGGTTAACAAGCCTAAAGAAAGTCAGTTATTAGAATTCATTTCCAGAGCTAATAATTTGAATGTACCATGGTACGGTTTATTAGGAAATCATGATGTCCAAGAATTCAAAATGTCCAAAGAAATGTTTTTTAATTTGTTATGCGGACATAATCCAAGTTTTTCTTATAAAGGACCGTATTACTCTTTTGTCCCTAAAAAAGGATTTAAAGTTATATGTTTAGATACAATTATACTGGATAGAGTTACTACTAACGGTGAAATATCTCAAGAACAGTTAGAATGGCTTGATAAGGAATTAAAACAATCAAAGAACGATGTTGTTATCATCTGTATGCATGTTCCGATAGTTGAACCATATATCAGTGAAAATCATCGTTTATTAAACCGTGTGGATGTAATGGAAATTCTGCATAAATACAAAAATCCAATAATTGTTTGTTCCGGACATTATCACGGAACAAAATTAATACAGGAAGATAATATTCTCTATATAGACACTCCGTCACTTGTAACTTATCCTTGTGCATTTAGAGTTATAAATATAAATAATCAGCGTAAGAAAGTTATTGTTGATGTTTATACTAAACAAACAAGATTGAAAGATGTCCTAAATACCGCAAAGGTAAAGGTTATGGGTGCATCATTCCTTGCAGGTTCTGAATACGATAAAGATAATACATTTGAAATAGAAAAGAGATAATTATGTCAAAAATTTTAATAATTGCAGGTGATTTTGTTGAGGATTATGAACTGATGGTTCCATATCAGGCTTTATTGATGCTTGGACATGATGTTCATGTTGTTTGTCCGGGTAAACAAGCCGGAGATATTATAAAAACAGCGATACACGATTTTGAAGGATTTCAAACGTATACAGAAAAAGTTGGACATAATTTTGTTTTGAACCAAAATTTTTTGGATTTTCATCCTGACGATTATGATGCTCTGGTTATTCCTGGCGGGCGGGCACCTGAATATATAAGATTGGATGACAAAGTTATTCATACCGTTAAGTATTTTATGAACAATAATCTTCCTGTAGCATCAATATGCCATGGTCCTCAGGTTTTGCTTGCTGCTGATGTTATAAAAGGACGAACTTGCACTGCTTATATTTCTTTGAAACCGGATATTATTGCAGCCGGCGGGAAATGGATTGAGCCGGATAAAAATGCTGATAACACAGTTGTAGACGGTAATCTTGTGACTGCTCCTGCATGGCCTGCGCATCCTGCATGGCTTAGAGAGTTTTCAAAACTTTTATAATTTCATTTGCGATTTTTGCATGGGCTTGCGGTTCGTAATGCAGACCATCTATGTCTGATGGATTTACATAGTCGTTCAGATTTATGTATTTGGCATTATATTTTTCTGCAGCTTTTCTATAAATATCTGCCATAAAATAACTTTTTTCGATTGATGTTTTATCAAACATTTGAGAGAAAAAACTTGTTAGAATATTTTCTTTGATAACAGATGGAGAGAGAAGAAGAATTTCTCTATCTTTAACAAGGGTAAGTATTTTTTCAATACCATCTTCAATATATTGTTTGGTTATATTGTATTGAAATTGCAAATCATTTATTCCAATTGCAATTATTACTATATCCGGATTATATTTCGAGAGATATTCCGGTAAAATTTTGTATCCGGTGAATTCTTTTCCTGCAGGATTATCACAAAATCCGGTGCGGTTGTTGCAGCCGGCTTCAATTACTTGATAATCGGGATTTAGTTTAGATTTTAAAATTCCGCTCCAACGAATATTTTCAGGATATCTTTTTCCGTTTTGCGGTATAAAGCCATATACATTGCTGTCACCAAAGCATAATATTTTTTTCATAAGGATATTATATACTATTATCAGATATAAATGTAGTAACAAATTATTTTTTACATAATAATTTATATTTCCTATCTCTTATTTTCTTTTATTTATTCCCTGACTTTTACGGAGTGAGCAATACTCACTTATTGAAACAATGTCAAGAAATGTGCTGTTTGAGCGTAGTGAGTTCACATTTCTCGGGTTGAAATTAGACGTAGGTTAGATTTATAATCCGACAATATAAAATTCAAGATAGTACAAAATCAATTGTTGGGTTTATGTCATGCTGAACTGGTTTCAGCATCTTACCAGCGTTGAATTTCAGCCTACCACGCCGGTAAAAACTTGAAATAAATTCAGGTTGACAAAATAAACAAATTTTGTTCTTTATACTACTTTTCTATAAAATTTTAATAAAATTATTATAGATAATTGTGCATAGACAAAGAGATTCTTCGGGCTTTGCCCTCAGAAAGACAAAAGTCTATTCACTAATCACTACTCACTCTTCACTACCAAGAATATTTTTTATGGAAAATAATAAATTTTTGTTTATTTTCTATAGAATACTTGTGTAAGGATATTATATTGATGCTTGTATAAATTAGTTTAAGTTTTATAATAATGTTATATCGGAATGTAGCAAGGACTCCGGAGCAACGATTAAGTATCGTTGCGGTGGAGGCAGGCAGAGCCAAAAGCGAAGCT
>CALUXV010000045.1 GCA_944324835.1 Candidatus Gastranaerophilales bacterium | reverse complement strand
ACCCCAAACAAAAACCCCCCACGCACCGAATTGAATTTTTCAACCAGTACGTTGAGGGATTGATGTTGAGATATGTCCATGCATTTCAGTGATGGACAACATATCAAATAAGTTGGTACACCCATCTGACATATTCATTATATCAAAATATAAAATATCTGTCAACAACCTACATCCACTTTTCTAATAAATATTGAAAGTTAGATTTTATCTTCTGAGTTTCAAATCTTAACAAGCCGTTCTTATACGAGTCAATTAAAATAGAATAATACACACTCGTTTTAGACCTTGTCAAATAAGTTTCTTCGTTATGGTCGTCTACTGAGAGTGCTAACTCTATCGGACAATATACATCATACTTATTAGAGATATACATTTTTTCCGTTTTACTATCATAGTAGCAACCGTACTTTTGACCGTTTAAAACAATAACAAAAATATGTTTACAAGAGTTGTGCATTTTTTCAACAAATGATTTAGAGTCCCTGAAAAATTCATTATCAATTGCGTGTTTTTCATAAGGTGTACCTTTTACAAGCTGACCGAACTTTGAACGTCTTTTAATCTCTCTATATTTTTCATTCTTAATATAATTGATTAAAATTAGACCGTTTTTAAAAGTCTTGATGTCTGATTTATAAGGAAGACTTAAGTTAAAATAAGAAAAATAAGGGTTAGCAATTGAAATTGCATTACCAAGAAAAAACATCTTAAAATCACGTAGTCGCGATATCGTTTCACAAAGATTAAGTACAACATCTACTTCATTTTTAAGATAATGATATGTACCTTTTTCTATAATGAACTCATCAAATAATATAATATCAACATCATTAAAATTATTACCTTTTAAAATCATTGAATTAGAAAGTGGCATATAATACCCACATATTTCATCATCAATATAAAAACAACCTGCAGAATAAGAAAATTCATGATCGGGGAACTCATCATTTTCAATCATTTTTTCAAAAAATTTAGGAACTGCACTTTTTAGTTCTGTCTTGTATCTTCTAACGTACGCAAATTTTTTACCCTTTTTTAAAAATCGCTTGATTAAAAATTTAGTAAGACCGTAAGTTTTTCCGACTCCACGTTCGCCAATAATAAAATTAAGCATCGCATTATAAGTCATCACTTTATTATAAGAATAATAAATACTATTATCTATCTTCATATTATCACACCTTTGTATATTATTTTTATTTAACAATGTTTCACGTGAAACATTAAAAAAGTAGATAGTATTTGATTTCAATTAGGGGTGTCAAACCTATACTATAACGAGGCTTCATCAGCCTTGACATCGTTCATAGTCTAATTAAGTTAAATCAATTACATCTACCAATTAAATTATATCATAAAACAAACAAAATGTATATATAAAAAATGTTATCAAAGAAATGTAATTTTATTAACAAAGTTTACTAAAAAGTGTTGACAAAGTTATAATAATTTTGGTACAATAGTTATAGTGAATGAGAGAAAGGAAGATGATTAATATGAAAAAAGATATTATTGAAATTTTAGATGAAATGTTAATGAAAGAGGTTAAAAATAACAAAACAAAAACAATTTATTATTTAAGAGAAAAAGTATTGCAACAAGCGAAAGAAGATAACTTAATTAAAGATTATTATTTTACACGTGAAAGAAAAAATGGATATATTTATTTTGGAAGTTGTGTCGGCTTTGACTCAATGTTTAAAATAATTTTATAATTTTGAAAAAATTTACGAATTTGTGTATAAAATACACTAAATGAATATGTGTAAAATCTTACACAAAATAAATGTAACAAAGTTTATTAAAAATGTTTGACAAAGTTATAACATTTTTGATAATATATTAATAGAAAGGAGATATGTCTATGGAAGAACAAAAAGGATATTTGAAAATCGGTAATATGTATTTACAAGATTTGAGATTGTCATTTAATTGTGTATCTAATGATTTTATTGATAATATTTTATTTACATCAGATATACGATGTGCTAGAATGATTAGTTTTGATATTTACACTGAATTAAAGAAAAAATTATACATTAATTTAGATATTAAAATGGAAGACATTAAGTTTATAGAAAAGGAGAATTAAAAATGCACGATAACAAAAAAAATTCTTTATTTGGAATTTGTAAAGATTTAGAAAAAGTGAAAAATATTGCTTATTCTTACGATAATTTTTACAACTTAGATGAAATGAATTTTGAAAGTAAAGTATACAACATGAAATTTTATAAAAAATTTGATGTAAAAAATTTAAACAAAATCGGTGACTACATCATTAATTTATATTATAAGAAAAAAGGACCTGATTTGAATTTACTTAAAAATTTGAATAACATTAATTTAGTTTTACGAGGTATTTTTTATGATTAGATTACGAGTTGATATTAAAGATATTAGTGATGACGTAGAAATTAATACAATTGAATTTACAGGTGATACTGTTACAAACCAAGAATTTATTTACGCAAAAGCGATTGAAAATTTAATTGAAACATTGGACACTGACAATTTTATGTCCGATGTTCCTGATGAAATTAAAAATGTAGTAGATGATTATATGGAGGAGATAGAAGATGAATAAAAGAAAAGATGATTTTAAAATTATATTTACAATTAAACACTTAGAAAATGAAGGAGCCAACATAAGATTAGAAAGTAGTAAAGAAAATATTAAGGATACAACATTAGTTGAACAATTATATTTTGATGTTATTAAACACGTTATTGGTGTCGTATCTAAACAAGATAAAAATGATAAATATTTTGATTTAGAAAAATTTATTCAAGATGATGAAAAATTAACGATAAAAAATATTATCAATAAATTAAAAGAAGATTAAAATTTTGGGTGGCTGGTAGGGAGTCGTTGAAAGATTGAAAAATTGAAAAATAGAAAAGAGAGGAAGAAAAAATTATGAAAAATGAACTAAGTATTGTTGAAAATGAAAAAAGAAGAATGTATTGTTCTATGGATATGAACGAAACCCAGAACAAAAAGAAATTTTTAAATGGAACAGAAAACGCAGATTATAGACTATCTGATTGTTTAAATAACGTGATTGAAATTGTAGACGTTTACATTGAAGAAAATATAAAAACTGAAACAGATGAAAAAACAGGAGAAGTAAAAGAATACCCAAAATATCGTACAATTATTTGGGATAAAAATGGAAATACTTATGCGACTGGAAGCTACGGAATTTTTAACATTTTACAAAAAATCTTCTTTGTATACGGCGAGCCAAACACGTGGACAACTCCATTAAAAGTAAAAGTTACAAAGAAAAATGTTAATGATAAACAAATGTTTACTTTAGAAGTTATCGAATAAAAAGGAGTGTGAAATCATGAAAAATGTTACACAAAAAGGAGTTTACTACAATTTATATGACTCACCTTTTTATTATGAAATTGAAGATTTTAAACTTTATTTTTCAAGTGAATATCGAAAAAAATTATTTTTAGATAAAAAATATTTGTATGTGAAAGAAAAAGAAATGAAATTAAAAAAGATATTACCTCACATCGATATTGATTTAAAAATTTTACTATTAATAGAACTTTATTTTAAAACAGAATATAGAGGGCAATTCATCACATATAAAAATAAGCCAATTAAAGATATTGATTTTTTAGTAAAATATAATGATTACAGTTAGAAAAAACACGAAAAAAGAAATTGATAGAGTTGTCAGAAATTTCAATCAAAAAATTAGAAGATTAGAAAAAATGGAAAATTATGACAAAAGTATTTTACCAGAAAAAGTGTCAACGAAAAAAATTATTTCAAGTGTAGAAAATAGAAACGAGTTACTCAGAAACTTACGAGAATTAAAACGATTTTCAAGACGTGGAAGCGAGTCTAAGATTTACGTTAAAGGCGAAGATACAACCAAATGGCAGTATGACGTAATTAAAAATCGTGTATCTTCTGCAAAACGAAAAGTATCAAGAGATATCACAAAACTGGAAACTACGAAAATTACAATATCAGGTAGGGAGCAAAAACAAACATTAGCACAAACAAACACATTTGAGTATAACAATTTAATTGCAAAAAGAAACGCACTTAAAAAACAGATAGATAAAATGAGTTTAGACGAATTAGAAAAACTAAGTGTAACGGCAAACCGTATACTATCACCGAAAATTAATAAACAGTTCAAAGGTAATTTCATAAAAATGTTAGAAGATATTTCTTATTTATACAATTATCCAGTTGATAAAATTAATGAAATAAAATCAAAAATTAGCAAGTTATCACATAAAGAATTTCATAACTTATTTTTACAAGAAAGAATGATAACTAATTTACTATTTTATTATCCTAAAAAAGACAATAAATATTTTAAGGTTGATAATCAAAATAAAAGTGAAATATTTGAAATTATTGACGGAATTTATAATGCAGTTGTAAACAAATAAATATGAAAAAATTTGTTGCAGATTTTGAAACAATTTCAGGTAATGTCGATGAAACCCGTGTGTGGGCTTGGGCAATTTCTGAAATTGGAAACCCTGAAAATTTCAAGTATGGTACGAAAATTGAAGAATTTTTAATGTTTTGTAAAAGAAAGGAGAACTATCAAATATATTTCCACAATTTAAAATTTGATGGTTCTTTTATTTTTAACTATTTACTAAAAAACGGGTTTACACATGTTTTTAATAAAGAAGATATAAAATCTAACACGTTTACAACGTTAATTTCTGAAATGGGAACATTTTACAAAATAGAAATTTATTTCCACGTTTCAAAAAATGGGTTGTATCAAAATAAAGTGACATTATTAGACTCTATGAACTTATTTCCAAATATGTCTGTAAAAAATATTGCTGATACATTTCATTTAGAAATGAAAAAAGGAGAAATTGATTACACGAGTTATCGTGATGTTGACCACATATTAACTGATGAGGAAATAGACTACATAAAAAGAGATGTGCAGATTGTAGCAATTGCACTAGATGAATTTTTTAAAAGAGGTTTTAAAAAAATAACGATCGGGTCAAATGCTCTTTCTTTTTATAAAAATCTTGTAAAAAATTTTTATGATTATTATCCTGAATTAGATTTAGAACTACATAAACTTTTAAAAGAAAGTTACAAAGGAGGGTTTACTTATTTAAACCCGATTTATAAAAATAAAACAGTAAATAAAGGATATGTATTTGATGTAAACAGTTTATACCCTAGTGTTATGAAATTTGAAACTTATCCAGTCGGTTATCCTGTTTTTTATGAGGGAAAATATGAGAGTGATAATATTTATAAGTTATACATACAAGTGTTATCCTGTTCTTTTAAATTAAAAAAAGGAAAAATACCAACCATTCAACTAAAAAATTCTTTTGCGTTCGAGCCGAATGAATATTTAGAAAGTTCTAACGATGAAATTGTAACACTTTGTTTAACAAGTGTAGATTTGGAATTATTTTTATCTCATTATGATGTTGAAAATTTAACGTATCATTATGGATACAAGTTTATGACAATGTCGGGTACTACACTATTTGGAAGTTATATCGATTATTTTATGAACGAAAAAATTAAAGCAGAAAAAGAGGGTAACTTTGCAATGCGTTTTATTGCAAAAAGATTTTTAAACTCTTTATACGGAAAATTTGGAACTAACCCAGAAACAAGAAGAAAATATCCAGTATTAGAAAACGACATTTTAAAATATAAACGAACAGATGTTGAAATTATTAATAGTGTTTATGTTCC
This sequence comes from Candidatus Gastranaerophilales bacterium, assembly GCA_944324835.1. GTDB lineage: Bacteria > Cyanobacteriota > Vampirovibrionia > Gastranaerophilales > Gastranaerophilaceae > UMGS1585. The sequence continues at coordinate 8,895 of CALUXV010000045.1, read as the reverse complement.
ACTAGCTAGTTTTGTTACTAGTTACGCAAGAAAAAAGACAATTGAAACGAGTCAAAAAATTAGAGATTATTCAATAAAAAAATATAAAAAAGATTATTATGTCTATTCTGATACAGACTCTATTCATATGTTAGCATGTCCAATTGAAAATTTAGAAAAAATTATTGATATTGATAAATATGAGCTAGGGTGTTGGAAACTTGAAAGTGTTTTTGAAAAAGCAAAATTTTTACGACAAAAATGTTATATTGAAAAAATTGATAACGAATTAAAAGTTACAATCGCAGGTCTTCCTAAAAAATTAGGTGGAAATGTAAACTTCAAAAATTTTAAAGAGGGAATGGAAATACAAGGTAAACTTGTTCCGAAACAGATAAAAGGCGGAATTATTTTAACAGAAACTACCTTTACAATTAAATAGATTTTATTTATAATGATAATAGGGTGATAATATGACAAGATTTGATTTTTCATTAGTATTAGGTAGTATTCTAACATTTTTATCTTATATGTTGGGAGGTTTTGACTCTTCACTTCAAACGATATTTATTTTTATTATTCTAGATTTTATTACTGGAATTTTAAAAGCATATAAAAATAAAGAGCTATCAAGTTTAAAATGTTTTTACGGTATCGTTAGAAAAATGTTATACTTTATTTTAATCATTGTCGCAGTTCATGTTGATAAATTAGTAGAAACAAATAATGTATTTAGAACTTGTGTTATCTATATGTTAATTGCAAACGAAGGAATATCAATATTAGAAAATCTAGGAAAAATGGGTGTACCAATTCCTAAAAAATTATTAGAAAAATTAGAAAGTTTAAATGAAAAGGAGTGATTTAAATGATAAAAGGAATGACTTCTATTAGAAATGGTATCGAAGATTTTTTATGTCCGTTTGAAAATTTAAAAATTACACAAGGGGCAGGTGATAGGCCTAGTCACATGGGTACAATGGCAGTGGACGTTAGAGGTAAAATTGTAGGAAATCGTGAGGCCTACTATGCACCGTGTAGCGTAAAATGTTTATGGACTCTACCCTCTAACGGTCAAGCGATGTGGCAAAGTGTAAATAAGGTTAGATGTGCGAACGGTTATGTTGGAATTGTTACATTTGTAACTTGCCACGATGATACGTTTAATGCGAAACCTGGTCAAGTTGTAAAACAAGGTGTACAGCTTGGAAATATGGGTAAAAAAGGAAATGCTACAGGTGTACACTGTCATATTGAATGTACACAGTCTAATAATTCAAACTGGACAAAAAACGAATACGGAATTTATTCATTTGATAATGAAACAGATTTAGACGATATGTGTTTTATGGATAATACAAATATTATCGACGGAAGAGGAGCAAACTGGAAATATCTAAAAGATGTTAGTGTAAATAGTGGTAACGGTGTATTAATATTGCCAGCTAATATTGATACATGGAGAGTGTACCCGTTAGATAAAAAACCAGTTGTTGGAAATGAGTGCGGTTTTTTATATCCCTCAAAATTTGGTGGGTTAAGATATGATATTGTTAGAAAGTTATCTAATAACGTTTGTGTCATCAATACACGTGACTATGGACAGGTTCAAATCTATGTAGATTATAATGCAGGAGCTAAAATCGAATGAAAGCAAACCAAAAATTAACCGATAGACTGGGAAGAGAAGTCGCTCTCTTCCCTTTAGAGTACCTTTACATGACACAAGATGAAGGTGGAGATTTTTCACATGCTGGAACTCTTGCAATGGACTTTCAAGGCTGGGGATCAAATGGAAGAATTTACAAGTGTCCTTACTATGCTCCATGTAGCATAGAATGTATCGCCTCAACTGAAAGTGCGAATCGAATTTGGCAAAGCACGAGTGAGGTTGTTTGTCCTGGGTTTACTGATTTTATTACAATTGTTGTTGCTCATGATGATACCCCACCAGAAATTGGAACGGTGTTAACGCAAGGGGATGTTATGGGACACACAGGTACATCTGGTAATGTAACAGGTGATCATGTGCATATTAATATTGCACGTGGAAAATATGCAGGTTGGGAGCAAGTCCCACCAAATGCAAACTGGGAGCTTAAAAATTCCGTTCATATTTATAATGCATTATATGTAAATGATACTGTGATTGTTGAGGGGTACAATCACCCGTGGATAACATATGACGGAATTACACCGACTAGTAAAAAATTGAAAAAATTTCCTTGGGTATTATACGCAAATAAAATTAGAAATAGAACATTTTTAAATGTTTGACAAAAATTTTAAAATTTCATATAATAAAGGTAGAAAGGAGAATGGAAAATGACAAAGGAAGAATTAGAAAAATTAATTTCAGAAATTAAAGAAAAAATTGGTGAAGAAAATTCTGCACTTGTTAGTGAAAATTTACTATCAATTGTGGCTGATAAGGTTACTGCTTTAGAAGAATTAGAAAAAAATAAAAAAGAAATCGAAGACTTGAAAAAAAGAAACGAAGAATTATTAAAAGTAAACGGTTCACTTTTTCAAAAAATCGGTTTTGAAGAAAAAGAAGAAAAATCTGATAGTGATGAAGATGAGGAACAAATCACGATTGATGATTTAATTGATGAGAAAGGAGATATTATCGATGAGTAAAGTATCTAAATCTGTTCAAAAAGGTATGAATACGATGAACGCAATCTATAATAGTGCTACAGAAAATTACCGTCAAGTTGTACCTAAATTATTAGATGACGGGTCCAATTTAACCCAAATCGGTAACGTTATTTTAGATGACGCGTATAAACCAGTTTTAAATGAGTTTGTATCAACCTTAATTAATCGTATTGCTCTTACAATTGTTAGAAATAAAAGTTTCAATAACCCTCTTTCTATTTTTAAAAAAGGTAGTGTACCTCTTGGAACTGACATTCAAGAAATTTACACAAACCCTGCAAACAAAAAACCATACGAATATTCAAATTCTGCAATGGCTGAACTATTAACGATTGAAGATCCTGATACACATGTTGCATATTATCGTCGTAATGTTATGGATAAGTATCCTGTTACTTTTTCAAGAGAGGGACTTCAAGGTGCGTTTGTTTCTTGGGATAAATTTAACGATTTTATCACAAGTATTACACAAAGCTTATACTCAGGTTGTTATATTGATGATTTTAAATATACAAAAGGTGTTTTCGACTCTCTTTATAATTCTGGAAAAGCAATTTTTCAAGTTGTTAATGATGTAACTGATGAAGCAAGTGGTAAAGCATTTACTAAAATTCTAAGAAAATTATATTTAGATATGACTTTCCCATCAACTGAATACAATGCATTTTCAAAAATTAATGGAAAAGGCGGGACTGTTACAACTTGGACAACTGCTGATAGAATATGTGTTATTCTAACTTCTGATGTTAACGTTGAGTTATCAGTTGAAGTTTTAGCTTATGCGTTCAACATGGACAAGGCAGATTTAATGGGACGTGTGTTTGTTGTAGACAAATTCGATAACCCTGAATTAAAAGGTGCTATTTTTGATGAGGCTTTCTTACAAATTTATGACAATTTATTTAGAATGGACGAATTTTATAATGCTTCTACGATGAGTTGGAAAGATTATTTACATCGTTGGGCAACTTATGGAGCAAGTCCATTTGCAAATGCCGTACTTCTTGTAACAGAAGAGCCAACTCCTGCTACAAATATTACTTTTGCAACTCCTACCGTTGAAGTTCAACAAGGTTCACAAGCAAATGCAACACTAACAATTACTCCTGGAACTGCGACAAGTGAAATTAATTATCAAGTTGAAAACGAAACTATCGCAACTGTTACTAAAACAGATAATAAAAATTGTAAGGTAACTGGTGTTTTACAAGGTCAAACGAAATTAATTGCAACAAGTGATAACGGTTTAACTGCAGAAGCAACAATCAATGTTACTGCTGGAGCCTAGAATAATCTAGGCTTTTTTGATATAATAATAAAAAGGAGTGATAAAATGGGAAACGATTATCCAAATTCAAGACTATATCTTTGTAATGTACCTTTTTCAAAAGATTATGAACATACAATTGATTTTCCTAATTTCACAACACAGTTTGACTATTTTTCTAGTGTTTCATCAAAATCTTATCAAAATTTTTCTTATATTAGAGAAACAGGAACAATTCAAGTTGATGAATATAAAGAAACTATTTTAAATAATAACTATCTTATTTTTTGGAATAATGATAAATGGTATTTTGCGTTTATTGATAGTATTGAATATATTAACAATTCATGTAGTGAAATATTTTTTACAATTGATGTATTTCAAACATATCTTTTTAACTTTCGTTTTGTTTCTTGCTTTGTTGAAAGAGAACATGTGTCTAATGATACAATTGGACTTCATACAGTACCCGAAAATTTAGAAACAGGGGAATATATTACAAATTATGTAAATCAAGAGCCAAGCATTACTTTATCATATAAAATTGTAATAGCTTCCACAATTTCATTAGGTGAAAGTTTAACTCCTGACGGTGGAGGTTTATATAACCGTATCTATTCTGGAGTGTCATATTATGCATATGATAATCAAGATGAAGTAAATCAAGTTTTAAAAAGAGTCGCAGAGGCTGGAAAGTCTGACGCAATTAATTCTATCTTTTTAGTACCGTCAAAATTTATAACGTCGATAGAAAGTAATAAAAAAATAAGTAATTCAAGCAGTAGTGTTGTTTTTAATTGGAATAACTTAACAAAGCCTAGTAATTTAGCAGGTTACACACCTAAAAATAATAAGTTATTCACATATCCATATTGTTATATTAACGCGAGTAATCACGTAGGTTCAAATACAGTTTATCGTTATGAAGATTTTTCAACATCTAATATCAATTTTGATATCGAGGGTGCTATCACTCCTGGAATGTCAATAAAATTAATCCCAAAAAATTATAAAAATAAAGAAACAAATTATATTGAGGGTTTAAATTTGGGGAAATTTCCTATTTGTTCATGGCAAACAGATGTTTATACAAATTGGCTTACTCAAAACAGTGTAAATATTGAAACAAAAACATTAGAAAATTTAGTTAATACAGGTCTAAACTCTCTTACTAGTTCAAATGTTCAAGGTATTACATCATCACTTGTATCAGGATATTTTAATATTAGAAATATTATGAATGAAAAATACATTCATTCATTACAACCACCTCAATCAAACGGAAATTTAAATTCTGGAGATGTTACTTTTTCATCTTACAACATGTCATTTATTTTATATCATATGTGTATTAAAAATGAATATGCAAAAATCATTGACGATTATTTTTCTATGTATGGATATCAAGTGAACGATGTGAAAGTTCCGAACGTGAACACAAGACCTAACTGGAACTATTTAAAAACAACGGGAACTACTGTAAGAGCAAATATTCCACAAAATCATCTTGACACTTTAAATAGTATTTTCAATAAAGGAATTACAATCTGGCATAGTCCGAATGTAATATATAACTATAATTTAAATAATAAGTAAAGGAGTGATAAAATGGCAAATAATAAACAAATGAATAAAACAATAAGAGAAAATAATAGAGTATTTATTGACTATTGTGATAGACTTGAATTAATCGCCCGTTCTATATTTTCGTGGGACGGGTTAGATGATGTAGCAGGTTTTGGAGCAGAAAGATTTTTAGAATGGAATTTATTTCACAAAGGTAAAGCCGTTTTTGTAAAAGACGATGAAATAGGTTTTAAAATATTTTCAGCAATTCCAAGTGATAAATTAAACGTATATAGACTACCAAGCAAAATAACCGCTTTTTCGATTGAGTATAGTAAAGATTTTGAATTAGACGATGTTGTACTTATTATGAATAATGAAATTATGAAACCAACGGTTGAAACAATTAATCTATTTTCTGAAAGACTTTATGAAATTGAAAGAACAATTAACATTAATGTGATTGCACAAAAAACACCTGTTACTTTAACAGGTAGTAAAAAATCGTTATTAACATTAGTTAATTTATGGGAACAGTACTCAGGTAATCTACCTTTTATCTTTGCAGATGAAAATTACAATTTAAAAGGTGGAATAAATGCGTTAAAAACTGACGCTCCTTATGTAGCAGATAAACTGACCGATTTAAAACATGATGTATTAAACGAGTGCCTAGAATTTTTAGGAATTGAAAATGCGAACACTGATAAAAAAGAAAGATTAATCACGGACGAAGTAAATTCAAACAATGAAATCGTGAAACATTATCTTGCAAGTTTTTATAAAACTAGAAAAAAGGCTTGTGATATGATTAATGAAAAATTCTTTGATGGAGTTGAAGTCATTAAATTAAAAGTAAATGAAGATATGCTTGATGTATTAGAGTTAAACGATAAAGTGATTAATGAAATATTAAGTGATGACGTTGAAAAAACTGTAAAAACTGAAAGTATAGGAAGTGATGAAGATGAGTAAATACACAATTGATATTAGAACGATGTTAAAAAACGGATGGGAGCCTCCACTTAATGATTACAAAATTTTCAATGAAAACTATAGAAAAGTTTTAAATGATAAAATATTAAATCACTTCTATTTTTATGAAATCGGTTTTGAAACAGTTGAAATGTTTTCGTTTTATCTAAAACAAAAAATGAATGAAATTATGGATAAATATAATTTTCTATATGAAAATCAAGAAAAAATTTTAAAAGGTATGCTAGGAAATGTTAACTTAGAAGAAACCTATTCAAACACGTCTATTGGAAAAGGAACTTCTAGTTCAAACTCAAATTCTGATAGTGAAGCAAAAAACGTGTTACAAGATACACCTCAAGGTCAAGTTACTATGACAGATTTAGACAATCTAAAATGGGCAACCTCTTATACCAAATCAGAATCGAATGCAAGTGCGAACGATAAAAGCGAAACGACAACTAATAATACAGAAGATTACGTCAAAAACATTATTGGCAATAATGGTATGAAATCTAATCTAGAAATGTATATTGATTTTGTGAACAAATTTAACACGATTGATATGTCAATTATTCATGAATTAGATGAATTATTTATGGGTTTATTATGATATAATAAAATTAGAAAGGATAGTGAAAATATGGATGAAAATAAAGTAAATGTACTTCCTAACACGTGTTATCCGTGTTATGCAAAGGCAATTCCAGTTGCATTTGACGAGTCGCTTACATATTTAGAACAAGTATCAAGACTACTTTATAAAATTAACGAATTAATACCAATTGTAAATCATAATAGCGAAGTAGTATCTCAAATTGATGCAAATTTTACAGATATTTATAATCAGTTAGAAACTTTGAAAAATGAAATAAACGAGATTAACAATTATTTTCCAGAATTTGAAGAAAGTGTAAAAGAACAAGTAGCTGGAATGTTAAAAGACCAATGGTCGCAAGTACTTGCACTTATTAATAATTATGTAGCTGAAATCTACAAATATATTGATAATTACAATGAAAATTTTAAAAATGAAATTGAAAAAGAAATTGAGAAAATATATGATTATATCGATGAAATTAAAATCGGAAAAATTGAAGTATACGATCCAACAACTGGTAAAAACGGATATATTAATGATGTAATTAATAACATTTATGAAATGCTTAGATATAATGCGATTGCTTGTATTGAATTTGACACGTCTGGAATTACTGCTAAGGGTTTTGACAGTTTAAATATGTCAGCTCTAGATTTTGACACAAACGCAAGAAATTATATCCTAAGAGTTAATCAAGTTTTAAACCCATTTACTGGAGATTATGTATCTTTCCAAGAAATGTTTAATTATTTAGCTAGATTTCATATGTCTGGTATTACTTGTGAAAAATTTGACGGTTTAGAATTAACAGCTGAAGAATATGACTTAAAAGAAATCACAGCATATCAATTCGATGTTGCGAACCCATTAAATGTATGATAAAATAAAATATAGAAAGGATAGTGAAAATTATGGCATATACAAATAAAACAGTAAACTATGAACTACCTCAGTATGTGGCAGATGATAAACCCACATATTTAGGAGATTTCAATAGTGCAATGTCTAAAATTGACGAAGTTATGAAAACAAATGCTGATAGTGTTGCTGACGCAAACGGTCAGGCTTCAAATGCAGTATCACAAGCTCAACAAGCAAGTACAACGGCTACTAGTGCATTAAATGAAGTCAACACAGTAAAATCACAAATTACAACAATCAATGAAAAGGATAGTCAGCAAGATACATCTATATCAGCTAATAGTGAGGCTATCACTACACTACAAGGTAGAGTGTCAACGAATGAAACCGATATTAAGAATATTGAAGATTTTCTAAATTTAAGTAATACACAAATTTATTCATCTCAAATTACTACTAATATCGGTCAAATTGACACATCACAAACTAGTGTTAAGGTTTCCGTAAATAAATACAGTAGTTATGGTCAAATCACTGGTAAAATTAGAATTATGAATATGTCAGTGTCAGGTAGTCAAGTATTGAAAGTTACTATTCCTAACACACCAATTAGACCTGATAGCAAAATGACTATTCAATCAGGTTTATGTTGTCGAAATGATAAAAACGCAGTTACATTTGCAGATATAACAATTGATACAGACGGTACAATTACACTAGTTCAACCAGGAATTGACTCTAGTTTTATTGTAAACATTTTATACTTAATACCATGTATTTATTATTTTAAAGATTTTGAAAATGGTGAATAATAGTATTAACATAAAAATGTATAATATGATATAATTAAGATGTAGTTAAGGTTACTGACTATATTGTTTGAGGATGACATATCTCAACATCAATCCCTCAACGTACTGGTTGAAAAATTCAATTCGGTGCGTGGGGGGTTTTTGTTTGGGGTGGTCGGGGGAATTTTTTCTCT
>CALUXV010000044.1 GCA_944324835.1 Candidatus Gastranaerophilales bacterium | reverse complement strand
GATGTTATGGGCTTTACGACTTCAGAATGGGATGCTGACGGCAACCTTACTAAGACAGCATTGAATACAGACAATCAAACATTAGGTGAAAATGCTATATTGTATGTAAACGGAACACAGATTATTTCATCTTCCAATACTGTTTCAAGTGATGTTTCAAGACTCGAAGGTGTTACAATTAACCTTAAGGGTGTAAGTACGGAAGAAGAACCTACATCAACAATGACAGTAGAACAAGATACTACAAAGATTGTTGAGGCATTGACCGATTTTGTTGATAAGTATAACGAACTAATGGACAAAATCGACGAACTTACTGCAACTGATGGTGCATTACATGGTGACACAACATTAAACCAAATCAAAAGATCTATGAGACAGCTTGTAACAACAACAACCGGTCAAGATGATGATGTTTACAAAATGTTGAGTCATATTGGAATTGGAACAGCTGCTGCTGGGGCAGATATTTCTGCTGATACTTCAACTTTATCTCTTGATGAAGATAAATTGAAACAAGCATTGCAAGAAAATCCGGATGCGGTTAAAGAAGTTATTATGGGTACTTCTAGTGACCAATATGGTATTTTGTCTCGTTTAGAATCTGTTATTGAAGATTCTCTTCAAACCAACGGATATTTTTCTTCAACGATTGATTCTATCCAGGCTAGTATGACAAGATATAATGATAAAATTACTAAAGCAAATGAACAGATTGCTAATTATAAATCTAGATTAGAAGCGCAATTCCAGGCAATGGAAAATACGGTTTCAACTATGCAGCAATCTTATAGCGGTTTATTATCATCAGGTTAAGAATTAAATAATTTGAATATTTTTGTAAAACAGGATAGATTATTTATCTATCCTGTTATTTTATTTGTTGTTTTACTTTGGTTCAATATGAATCATTGTATCGACTTCGCCAAACTGTGTACGGAGTCTTGCTTCAACTTTATTACATATATCATGACTTTCTTTTACGGTCATTGAACCTTTTACATAGATAACAAGTTCAATATTTTTCCTTGGTCCTGAGGTTCTTGTTTTGATTCTTCCAATACCGCAGACACCTTCTTCTGCAAATGATGCAACAATATTTTTAATTTCTTTTACATTGTTTTCCGGCAGACCGACATCTAATAAATTTCCAACAGCTTTTTTACAAATTTGTATACCTGTATGTGAAATCATTACAGCAACAATAAGAGCAATCAGTGAATCCAGTATATGTATACCGGTAAACTTTATCAATAACATTCCAAATGCAACTCCAAATGATGTATATACATCAACTCTTAAATGTTCCGCATCGGCATATAGTGCAATTGAACCTGTTTTCTTTGCTACTCTGAAAAGGTTTTCGCTAACAAGTATATTTACAATAACTGAAAATATCATTACTCCAGCAGCAATATCAATATTCATAATGTTATGTTCTTGCATTATAATTTTTCTGCCGGCTTCGTAGAGTATATATATGGCTGCAATGTTGATTAAACATCCTTCTATTAATCCGGAAAAATCTTCATATTTCCCATGTCCGAAAGGATGGTCGTTATCTGCAGATTTCGCCGATTTTTTTACTGCGAAATAAGCAATATATGCAGCTAATAAATCTGTTGCAGAATGAAGAGCTTCTGAAATTATACTGAAAGAACCTGTAACAAATCCTGCAATAAATTTCATTATTATCAAAAATAAATTTGAAAATACTGAAATTTTCGCCGTATTTTTCTTTAAAATATCTATATCCGTCATAACTTGATTTTAGCACTAATAGCAAAAAAATACGATTATAGGTTTTATACAAGTATGATAGATATATGGCTGCAAATGAGACATAAGTATGAACCGCTTGAAAGAGTTAACATTGTTCATTTCAATGATATCCATGAAAATACAAACAATATTGATTCATTTATTACCGGCAGAGATGAGTTTTATAAATCTCATCCAAATGAGACAAATTTGACACTTGCAGCTGGCGATATATTCAATCGTTTCCCTCAAAATGAAAGAATTATATCGAATTTTGTAAAAGATTATGTTGATGCATCAGCAACCGGAAACAGGGACCTGGAAAAAGGAAAAAGGTTTAATAAATCAATTAAAAAATACGGGCTTAAAGACAAATTTGTCGGGACAAACGTGTATTATGACGGACATAATCCTCTTAGTGATAATATTATAAAATCAAAAGTTATTAATAATATAGGGGTAATAGGGCTTGCTCCGGTTGATTTTAAACCAAGACTTGAAAGAAAAGATAATACAAATATAAAAACAGAAAATCTGAATGAAACGATAAAAACAGTAAACAAAGAAGTTCAGCAGCTTGAAAAACAGGGAATTAATAAAATAGTTCTTCTGGCACATACCGGAGAATTCTCAGGTCATGGTCGATATGACCGGCATGATATTGATTATTACAAAGAATTTGCCCAAATTCCCGGTATTGATGTAATAATCGGAGGCCATGATCATAGGCAAACTGACAGATGGGAAAAAACTAACAGGGGTGAACCTGTAAAAATTGTATCAACAGGCTTTGCTCCAAACAAAGATTTTGGAGCAAATCTTGATTCTTTTGGTGAGATGTCTTTAGTTTTTGACAAAAACGGCATTCTGAAACCTGAACTTTGTCAAAACAAATTTTTAGATACAGGGAAATTCCCAAAAGCTAAGTATACGGAACAATTTCCGCATCATATTATTAACTGGGGAAAGCTAACAGACAAAACTGTTTCTAAATTTTACGGCTGTCTAAATTCCGTTAAACATTTTTTCACCGGCTCATAATATGTCAAAAATCCTTTTAATTAATAAATGCCTAATTATATAGTAGTCGTTATATAATATAAGAATGATAATTCTTCCTTTAATTTTGAGAATATTTTCAAATCCGGCAGCAAATGTTTTTCAGAAAAAACTGACAAAAAACTTTGGCTCATTTTTTGTTAATTTCATAACTTATGGCGGATTAAGTTTATGTATGCTTCCATTTATTTTGAATCTGGATTTTTTAAGTTTACCGGAAGGGATTTGGAAATATGTAATAATTGGGGGACTGTTTGGGGCATTAGGAAATGCTTTTTTAGTAAAAGCATTATCTCTCGGAGATTTATCTGTATTGGGGCCAATAAACTCTTATAAATCTGTAGTTGCAATGCTTTTGGGAATATTTTTGCTTGGAGAAATCCCATCAATTATTGGAATCCTTGCAATAGGTCTTATTATTTGGGGCAGTTATTTTATATTTGATACAGTCGAAGAAAAATTTTCTTTAAGGTTACTAAAAAGAAAAGATATAATTTATAGAATATTTGCATTGATATTTACTGCGCTTGAAGCTTTGATGATAAAACAGGTGATTTTATATTCTGATGTTATGACCTCGTTTATATTTTGGGCTGTGTTTGGATTTGTTTTTTCGGGGTTATTTATGTTAATTAAACAAGAAGAAATTAAACTTCCTGACAAAAAGTCTTTTTTACAGTTCTTTGGACTTATTTCAATGTTTGGGTTAATGCAAATAACAACAAATTATGTGTTTGAAAATATGAATGTTTCTTATGCATTGGCTCTTTTTCAGCTTTCATCTTTAGTTAATGTAATATTTGGGTACAAGTTTTTTAAAGAAACTCATCTGATAAAAAAACTCATCGGAACAACAATAATGGTAATAGGTGCTGTTGTTATCATTTTAGGAGGGTAAACGTAGTGGATTGGATTCCGCTTACTTGAGACGAAATAGATTAAATTGAAATGGTATTTACAAGTTTAAACCTAGGAAATATTGGGAAATAGATACATACATAAAATACTATTGAGTAGCAATTTTTATTTTTACGAGTATTATTTAATAGGTATGAAAATACAAAAGCAAACACAATGTAATGATATCAAATTCAAACACGGCTTAAATAAGGATATCATAAATAATAGTAAAATTATTGATACCAAAGAAATAGAAAAAATATTTGAAAGGCAATTTAGTATTGACACAAAATTTGACTCAAATAAGCCAAACGCAATTTGTACTTTTTTAACGTCACATTTATTTCACTTATTATCGCAGAAATATAAAGAATTTACTGCTAAACCTCCTAGGATAAGAAGTTTTCATCCTAAAGAATTAATTACACCTCAAAAACAAAGCTTCTGTTTAAAAGATAGTCAACTTGTTATGAAAAAAGAACCTCCTTTTGAAATGAGAAGTATTTTTTATAATGAGCCACAATCATTAGAATTTTTAAATGACATAATTGAAACACAATACAATCATGGTGAAAGAAGTTCAAATCATTTTTTATCAGAGCATATACATGAATGGTTGCATAATATACATATTGATTCAATATATAAAAGATTTGGATATGGTGGGAATTGTGTGTATGGAAGGATGAAATATCCAGAACGAAATTCCACAATTTCAGGAATAAATATTATTAAGAATCTGGAAATACAAAAATTAGATAATAAAGAAAAAGAAATAACAAAAGATATTCTGGGGACATATTCTACAAAATCTAATAATGAATATTTTGAAATTTTTGCGGAAGCATTTACGCAAATAATTTGTAAATCAATTGATAAAGATTGTTTATCATTTAAACAAAATCCTATTGAAATATTAAAAAAATATCCAAAAGATTTTAAGAAAATATTGCTTAAAATCTTTAATTTTGAATAAAAATATTAAGATATATTTCAATCAAAATTGAATATATTATCTATAGTTTATTCTTTTATGTTAATATTCGCATATAGGAGGTTCTATAGTATGAATATTAAACCAACAAATATAATAAAAAGTTATAATAGAGAACTATTACAAAAAAAGAGTAAATTTTCTACACTTAATGGAAGTACTTTAGGGGGACAAGAATCTTTACCATATGGTTCTGAATATACTAAAATGAATTTACTTGAAAGAATTTATAAAGATGTTACAGGTAAAACACCATCTACTGCCAAAAGATATATTTATCTTCACCCAGAAGATGAATTTAATCCAACAAATACTCAAAAACTTGCAGAAGATATTATGCCACAAGAAACACCTAAAAATGGTTTTGCGAAATTATTGGATAAATACAAAAATTCTCCAGCAAATGCAAATGAAATTGATCATACAATTAATTCTGACTCATTTATTCATTCAAATGATATACAGCATGATAATTTTAATATTCATTCTACTAGCGGAGATACACATAGTCAATTATTAGATAACATCCAGGATACATCATCAGGTCAAGGTATTCACGATTTTTATGATGCAATAATTGATTTATTAACTAATCATTAAATTTTACGTAAATAGCAAATTATTTTTTGTTTAGATTTAAAATACATGGAGTATACAATGTATCAATTAACTTTTACACCAAGTCAAAATATTGAAATTCAGAATAATCGAAGGCAACCAGTACCAAATAAAATTAGTTTTAATCCTGATACTGTTTTGTTTGATAAAGATACACGTTTAAATTATGAAATAAATAATTTAAAAGATTTAAATTATTTAAATGAAGTTACTGGTTGTATCTTGGCAAATTCCAAATCGAAAAATCCTAAAGTTAACAATACAATTGCATACTTAATGAAATCAGAAAATGCGGTAAAGTTTTTTTCTAAGGTTGCTGAAGATTTAAAATCAAATCCTAATAATGATGAAATTGATAATTTTTATATAAATCAAATCGAATTATCTGCTGAAAAATTAAAACCTCAGCCTCTTTTATTTAATGGAATGTTTCATAAGAAAAGAGATGATATTCCATTTGAAAAATATTTCCCTGTTAAAGAATTAGATATGGATGAAAAAGAATTTAATCAGGCAGTTAGAAATATATTAGAAAGCCCTCAAAAAAATGAATTTATAGAAGCAATAAATGAGGAATTGGCCAAAAAAGAGAAATCTGCAGATGCAGCTAGTTATATTAATGAAAGAAACAAAGATGAAGCTTATAAAATACCAATAACAGTGGGTTATGCTAAAGATAAATTAGATACTGGTTCTATAATAGGTGGAAGTATTATTGCATTAAAAACTGCTTTAAAACTTAGCAAAAATGATATGGATAATATTGATAAAGGAATTACATTTACAAGAGCAGGTTATGATCTTGCAGATGCGACAGCCACAAGTTTCACTTTATATAATATTCACAATATCATGATGTTAAATCATTTAAATCCAGAACTTGTAAGTAAAACATTCATATATGTGGGTCTTGGCCTTGTAGCCTTAACAGGTTTAGTAATGAAAAAAGATATAAATAAGCAGCGGCAAGAAGCAGAAAAAAATTTTATAGAAAATGAAAAATATTTAAAAATTTTACATATTGCAATGCAGCAAAAAGTTTTAGATTCTATGTTTGTAGGCCTTGCCGTAAAAACCTTAAACGAGAATCTAAAAAATAACAACTATAATGTAAACGACGGAGATGAAACTAATGACCAGCATTAATAATCAACATTCAACTATATTTGCTCAAACTTTTCCGGTGATACAAAAATATGACCTGGATAATGACATAATTGATGCTGCAAAAGTGTGCATAGTTACTCCGACACCTGTCGCCGCATCTGCTGTCGGAATTTATAAAGCCGGAAAATCATTATATAAAAGACATCAACATATTAAAGAAGAACAAAAGTTACCTAAATGGAAAGATGCAAAACTTAATGATGTAGAAAAATATTTAGTTAAGCATAAAATTATTTCTTCTAAAAAATATACTGGTATTCATAATTTTATTTCCGGCTTTATACTTTTTGCATTACCATACTGGTTTATAAAAAAATGTTGTTTAATAAAAAACGAACAAAATAATATAAAGAATACTAATGAAACAAAATAGTATGCAAAATACAGATTTACAACAAAGATGCTATAATTATGCAAATGTTATTCAACAAATACCATCAACTTGTGTTGGTTCTGTTATTGGTCTTGCAGCTGCTGTAAATAGGGCTGAAGAACGTTCTAATTATATTACAGATTATATAAAAGAAAAGAATCTAAAAAATGATTCTTTTACAAGAAAAAATGTAACTAAAGAATTAGTCAAAACAAATAAAATTTCATCTAAATGTAAAACAATTGCTATTCCTTTTGCAATTGCATTCATCGGAACAACTTTGATTTATGAAGCATTTAAAAGAAATATTTTTAATTTTAAAAAAGATACCCAAAAAACGTAATAAAAAACTATTTAATATTTGCATTAGTTTTTTGTATTATACACCATTACTAAATAGTAATAATAAAACATCTGATAAAAAACTCATCGGAACAACAATAATGGTAATAGGTGCTGTCATAATTATTTTAGGTTAAATTTTTTCAGTTTATTTGGGTTTTTAAATAAAATAAAGCCTTACTGCATCAAAATGATGCAATAAGGTTAAAAGGTGTGTACGTGTATCAATAAAATGGATTTTATTATAGAATTGAATCTTAAACTTAACTCTATGAACCGCTGAATGTTTTGAATGTCATTTCGACGTTCTTAGAAATTACTTTCTTAACTGCTTCCATTTCTGTTTGAAGTGCGTTTTGTTCAGTATCTAACTGTTTCAATCTCAATTCAAGAGTTCTGTCTTGTTGTTGGATGATTTCAGTTTCAGCATTTATTTCTGCGATTCTATGTTCGTATTCTGCTACATCGTGGTAGTATGAGTTCATTGCATCGTTGTATGCGTCTTCATCACATACTTGCTCACAGTTTAATGTATATGTTATTGAATCGTCATCAAATTTAACTGTTTTAAATCTTCCGTCACCATCAGTTTCAATTAATGCTTTATTTGTTTCTTTAACCTCTGTTTTAATATATGATGCTTCATATGTTGCAAGTTTTTGTTGTGCGTCGATAGGTTTTTCATCGAATAGAGGTGTCTGCATACTATCTACAAGGTCATCGTATGTAGTGAATTTTTGTACACCGTTCCATTCAAATGAATAAATACCTGTACCTGCATATTCTATGCTGCCGTCATCATTCAATGTAATATATTTAGATATTGATGAATCAGGGCAATCTTTGATGATTTGAGCAAGAGCTGCTTCATCCTGTTCGGATAATGCTCCTAACTCTGTTAACTCTGCATTTCCAACAAATGTTGGTGTAAATGTAGTTGTCATATCATTAATTTGCGGGGTAGTGTATACTTGAGCCATTGTCGCATCTTCAAGTGTATTACCGTTGATACGATAGTAACCGCTTCTCTTGTCTGCTAAACCTGCAGATGCTGTTGTTAACCAGGTTCTGATTTCATCTGCTGTCGGTTCACCAGGAACAACTGCTGTAATATTTGCTCCTGAAGCTTGTAATAAATCACCAATAGCTTCTGCTTGTTGATCAGATAAGCCGGTAGGATTTGTTAAATCAAATCCTGATAAATCTACATAGCCATTAGCGCTGTTTAATGTCCAGGAGCCATTTTCAAGACCTAATTCTTTGTTTGATGCGTTTTCTAAGTCTTCAACAGTTGCAAAGTGCCAAGCAGTACCGTCATGGTATCCTCTTAAACTGTTCAATGTTTGAACATCAACTTCGCCAAACTCATTTGTTTGAATATATCCTTCGTGTGCTAAGTCTAATATAGCATTTTGTAACTCTGGATCAAATTTGTAATTAGTCAAATCTTCATAAACATGTGTAATAGGATTCCCTTCTGCATCTACACCGGTATATGTGTATGATAAATCATCTTCGTTAAATACAGTGCCGCCTGCAGTTGTATTTATTGCAACTTGGTTACTATCATTCTTAATTGTTGCTTGAGGGTCTGACATAAGTTTTTTAGACCCTGTATAGATATCAGCATAGTACCAGTGGTCAACAACGTAGTTGTATTGGTTATCAGATTCTGATAATTGTCTCCAGTTTTCTAATACTGATTCATTATTACCATCTGAATAAGAATACTGTACTTTAGTAAAGTCTGTTTTGTCCGGACAGTCAGGGACAGTTAAAGCCAACATTTGGTTAAACAAGTTAGCACTCTGGTTCGCCAATGCAGTACGTGCCTGGTTGATTTGTTGACCTTCCCATTCACAGTTAGTTTTTCTTGCTGTTAAGCCCAAATAACGAGCTTGTGATGCTGCCATGCCCATGACAAAATCTCCTATATTAATTTGTTTGTAAACTTCTACTTAACTTCTACAGTTTCTTATTTAATAATTTTTTTTAATAAGTCAATTATGTTGTCGGTAAAAAATTTTTTTAGTTTAATAAATAGTAAAAAAATTCCATCATATAGAGGAGAAAAGGGGTAATTATATTTTATTGCATTTGTTTCTAAAATAATATTTACATAAAAAATATTATGAGAAGTGACTGGGTGATTAAGTGATTAAGTGACTAAGCAAGTGAATAGTAATTAGTGAATAGTGAGGAGACTTTTGTCTTTCTGAGGGCAAAGCCCGAAGAATCTCTTTGTCTAGGCACAATTGTCTATAAAAATTTTAATAAAATTATTATAGAAAAGTAGTATAAAGAACAAAATTTGTTTATTTTGTCAACCTGAATATTTAATCAAATAAAAGCGGGGTTTATGCACCACTGCACCCCGCATCCCCATTTCTTTGACAGTAATGAAACGGGGAACAAAGCGTATTGGCGGCAGAGGACGTAGGGATTGACGTAGGTCAATTCCGTATATCCGTTTATCGCCGCCACCCAAGTACGACCCCGTCTGGAAGACCCGCCGGAGGCAAGAAAATATTTATATTTTAATGTGTATTCTTAAAATAAACCTTATATATTTACCCCTACAGATAATATTTTTATGTAAAATTCATAATTTTAGACGTATAGTCTAAAATTATTTAACCTTTTTTAAACAATTTTTGAATGGGTTTTATTAACCATACGAATAGCAGCCTGTGTGTTTAAAAAGTTTAACGTTTCCATTAATGTTGGTTTTCTTGAATATTGCCGCCGTGCCTCATTCATTGCTTCATCGCGCATTGATGCTGTGTATACTGAATTATCTACACTTTCTATAGTATGTTTTAGTTGTGGAATTTCTTTTTGGGTATTTTCCTGCGGTTTTATTTCCTGTTCAAATGATTGTGTATTCTTAGTCAATACCCCAAACGGCTTCATTCGTCCATTTGATATTGATGCTCTTGCGTCCTGCATTACATCATTCTGAACTGATTGTGTTACATTTTCTTCACGCTCAGCCGCCATTGCTGCCGCTTTTTCACGTGATTTATTAAAAATCATCTCTTTTACTGATGCCACTTCAGACATATCAATGCCTGGTCTAGCATTTGTAAATCCGTAATTATTCATTGTTACCCTGTATTTCCTCGTTATATTATACAACATGCCATCTGGACATGCTCATAATTATTCTATATTTATATTAAGTATTTTAAATAAAAAAATTTTACTTATTCCTATATAAAAAGTATATAATTGTTACATATTTTAACTTTTTATTTTTTCTATTATCATTAATAAACTATTACAAACAATAAAGGACAAAATATGCCATTAACTGAAATTAAAAAGAGAATACAGGAATCTAAAAATCCAGAGCAGGCAAAAGAAAATTTTAATTTTTTGCTAAGTATTGGAAACAAAGCTTTAACCAAGGAAACAATATCACAAGTTTTGGCTATAACTGAACAGGTGAATAGCGGTAGAAAGAATATTGCAAAACATTATACTTCGCATTATGGTTTTGAAGGCGGTAAACTGACAAAAGAGAGTTTGAATGCAATATTAAAAGCAAAATACAAGGATGATATGCTTGCAATTCTCATGATGGCCATGGATAGATAATTTTTAATGAATATTTTATAACATCTGTATTTTTATATTTTATGCCGTTGCGAAAATATCAATTATATGCCATAATAAGAGTGTAAGGACACCCCGGTATATAGTATAGAGAAAGATTTGGATTAAGATGTTTGATTTCCCGTTTGAACTTGATGATTTTCAAAAAGAGGCTTGTGAATATATTTCAAATGGTGAAAGTGTTGTTGTTTGCGCACCAACCGGAGCGGGAAAAACAGTTATTGCAGAACATGCAATCCATTGTGCGCTAAAATCCGGTGACAGAGTATTTTATACAACACCTTTAAAAGCTCTTTCAAACCAAAAATTTAATGATTTTTCACAAAAATATGGTGCAGATAAAGTTGGACTTCTTACCGGTGATTCCTCATTTAACCGTGATGCACAAATTGTTGTTATGACAACAGAGGTTTTCAGAAATATGCTCTATTGTACCAATTTTGGTTCAATAACGGATAATATGCAAAAGGTTAAATATGTTGTACTGGACGAAGTTCACTACATGAACGACGAAGAACGCGGGACTGTTTGGGAAGAGAGTATTATCTACTGTCCTACAAACGTCCAAATAATTGCACTTTCTGCAACGGTTGCAAATGCGGATAAATTAACCGAATGGATTAATACGGTTCACTCAAAAACAAAACTTGTAAATACGGATTTTAGACCGGTACCTTTAAGATTTTACTATTTTGATAGTTCTCAGCCGAATACACTCCTGCCTCTTTTGGCCCCCGGCGGAACATTGAATAAAAAAATACGACCTGAAAAGAAAAGTTTTAAACGGGGCAGAGGCGGTAAACTCTTACAAAAAAGTGTTGTAAAAGATGTTGTAAGAAACCTTCATGACAGAGATATGCTGCCTGCAATTTATTTCACTTTCTCCCGTAAAAAATGTGATGAACAAATGGAAAAATGTGCGGACTTATCCCTTGTAACTCCAAAAGAACAAAAAGAAATTCAGCAAATAATAGATGACTACATAGCAGAAAATCCATACCTATACAAAAACAAAAATATAGAATTCCTGCTTCAAGGTGTTGCCTCACATCATGCCGGACTTCTGCCAAGCTGGAAAATGCTTGTAGAAAAACTTTTCCAAAAAGGATTGATAAAAGTAGTATTTGCAACCGAAACACTGGCTGCCGGAATTAACATGCCGGCAAGGTCAACTGTTATAAGTTCTGTAAGCAAACGTACGGATGAAGGACATAGAATGCTTACGGCAAGTGAATTTCTGCAAATGTCAGGACGTGCAGGCCGCAGAGGTATGGATGAAGTCGGATACGTTACAATTGTAGGTTCTCAATTCCAATCTCCGGAAGAAGTTGCAGAACTTGTTTTGAGTGATGCAAATCCTCTGGAAAGCCGTTTTTCTCCGAGTTATTCAATGGTTGCAAACCTTTTGCAAAGATTTACGGTTGATGAGGCAAAAGAATTAATCTTAAAAAGTTTTGGGTATTTTTCTTCTAATTCAAGACTTTCCGGGTTAAATTTGCAGCTTGAAGATATCAAAGCAAAAATTGAAGAAAACAAAGAGTTCAAATGCTGGTGTAAATTAACAAATGATGATGTTTTGGAATACAACAAAATAAAAGACATGTATGTTCAAAACCGCAGAATATGTAAAACCATAAGACGCCAGGAAAAGGGTAAAAAACGTCCGTTCCCGCCGGAAGCACTTGAGTTTGAAAAAACAGTCAAAGGGCAGCTTCATAAAATGCAGTCATACCGGTGTGACACCTGCAAAGTTTATAAAAAACATATTAAGGCAATAGAACTTTTAAAAAGATATCAGTTAAGAGAGACGCAGATAAATAAAGAAATTGAAATCCAGCGTGATATCTTCTGGAACAAGTTTATTTCTCACAAAAATGTGTTGGAACAGTTTGGATACATAAAAGATGATTACCCGACAGATAAAGGAAAAACTGTTTCTCAAATCAGAAGTGAAAACGAACTTTTCCTTGCGGAAATAATTTTCTCTGATGTTTTGAATGATTTAACACCGGCAGAACTGGCAAGTGTAATTTGTGCTATTACAACAGAAGATATGCGGGCAGAAATGTATATGGGACTGCCTTTATCACAAAAAGTCAGAAAAACTTTGAATAAAATAAAAGATATCAGAAGACGTCTTGATAGAGCACAAAATGACAATAATATAGATGATGATATGTATATAAATTCATACTACTGTGCATTGATAGAGATGTGGGCAAACGGTGCGGAATGGGATGATATTGTAGATCAGGTAGAAATGGGAGAAGGCGATATTGTAAGATGTTTTAAACGTGTAATTGATGTTCTAAGGCAACTTACGACAATTGATAATGTGCCGGATTCACTTGTTTATACTGCTCGTGATGCAATAGACAGTATTCAAAGAGAACCAATAGATTTGGATTAATAATTAGTTTTTACAAATGTTGGTATGGAAGATTTTGAATTTTTCGTATTTTAAATTGTAAAGATTTGTTTCTTTAATTTTGACTTTAAAAAAAACATCATTAAAACCTTTATGTAGAATTGAGGTGTATATGTTTTTAATGGATTTGTTTAGAAGATGTCATACATGCCAGCATGAGCATGTATCACCGCAGGCAGAGTTCAGCTACTGCCCTGATTGCGGAGAATTAATAGAAAACGAATGGTATATCGTAAGATGTGCCTGCTGCGGAATTAAGGAAAAAGCAATCATTAAAAACGGAGAAATCATGCCGGAAGCGAATTTCTGTCATAATTGCGGAGGTAATGAATATATTGTAGAAAAACTTCCAAAAATAAATTTTGTTGATATAAACTATGCAGTTTTAGTAAAAAAAGTTGTAAGAGATACAGAGGTAAGAGAGTTTACCCAATGTTGGGCAGAAAGTAATGTGAACAAACCGCTACTGCTGCAGCAACTCCTATAAAATCAGCAATAATTCCTGTTAGCATCGCATATCTAACCTTCTTTATACCTACAGATCCAAAATACACTGCAAGCACGTAGAATGTCGTTTCGGAACTTCCGACAATTACTGCACATAATTTTGCTGCATAGCTGTCGGGTCCGAAATGATGTGCTACATCAGAGAATAATCCGAGAGTTGCTGCTCCTGATAGTGAACGTACTATCATTACAGGAAGTGCTTCTACAGGTATCATAAATTTGTGCAATAAAGGTGACATAAAATTAGCCAGAGAATCTATTACACCTGATGCTCTAAGCATTGATACACCAACTATTATTGCAACAAGATATGGAATAATATTTATTGCAACTTTAAACCCGTCTTTTGCTCCTTCCGTAAATTCTTCGTAAATCGGAACTTTTTTGATTAATCCCATCGTAAGTATTACAAAAAGTATAACAGGTATAGCCCATAAAGATATCAAATTAATCATTTTTGACCTCCTGTTTTACCCAGAGTTTACCAAGAATTTTTGCAATCATTATAGATGAAAGAAACGCAATTGCTGTTACCAGCATTGTCGGAGCAATAATTTCCGTAGGATTTTTTGCTCCCGCTCCAACCAGTATTGCAATAACAGTTGCCGGAACAAGCTGAAAACCTGCCGTACACATTGCAAGAAATACACACATCGCATCTGATGCAGATTCCTTATCTTTATTTTCTTCCTGTAATTCTTCCATAACTTTTAATCCGATAGGGGTTGCAGCATTTGCAAGTCCGAGGGCATTAGCCGAAAAACTTAATGCAACATTACCCAGTGCCGGAGAATCCGACGGAATATCTTTAAACAGCCATTTTGTTATCGGTTTAATTAATCTTGCAATTAGTTTTACCAATCCGGCTTTTTCTGCAATTCTCATCATTCCAAGCCAGAACGCCATAATCCCGATAAGCGAAAA
>CALUXV010000043.1 GCA_944324835.1 Candidatus Gastranaerophilales bacterium | reverse complement strand
ATCTCTAAGATTCGCCTGCGGCTCAAACATCACCTTAAGTTTTTGTTTGAGATCCTGAAACTAGTTCAGGATAAGATATCTCTAAGATTCGCCTGCGGCTCATCTAAGAGCTATCTTACTTTTTACCGGCTTTACCGGCTTTACGTCTGATGTATTCACCTTCATAGCGAACACCTTTTCCTTTATAAACTTCAGGAGGTCTCTTGCTTCTGATTGCAGCAGCAACATCACCAACCATTTGTTTATTAGAACCGCTAACTGTGATATTAACGTTTTTATCTACAGAAATAGTGATTCCTTGAGGTGGTTCAACAATAACAGGGTGAGAATAACCTAATGCCATGTTAAGTTTTGTACCTTCCATATTAGCACGGTAACCTACACCTTGTATTTCTAATTTCTTTTCAAAACCTTTGCTTACACCTTCAACAGCGTTAGCTACTAATGTTCTTGAAAGACCATGTAAAGCATTAGTCTTTCTTTCATTATCAGTAGGTTCTAAAATAATGTGATTATCAACAATTGAGATTTTGATTTCATCTCTAACAGTTACAGATTCAGTACCTTTAGGACCTTTTACTGTAATAGTTTGACCGTCTAATTTTGCTTCAACACCTGAAGGAATTTCGACAGGTTTTTTACCAATACGTGACATATTATTTTCTCCTTTATTTTTAAGCGGCCTTTCTGCCAATTACACCGCTTTTAGTATTTACTTAATTTATTTTGTAAAGTTCTTGTGCGTCGCACTTTGGATTATTGCTTCACTCGTAAATTCACTCATTAATGAACAGAATGGTTTGGTGGCGATATTTTGTAGGTTTAATTTAACTTGTAAACCAAAACCAAACCGGACTTTTAACGTAACATGACTACGTGCGTAGCACTACCAAACGTTACAAAGAACTTCGCCGCCAAGGTTTTCTTTACGAGCTTTTCTGTCAGTTAAAAGACCTTTGCTTGTAGAAACAATTGAAATACCTAAACCGCCGAATACTTGAGGCAAGTTTTTAGCTTTACAATAAGTTCTTAAACCAGGTTTTGAAACTCTTTGAAGATTTGTGATAACAGGTTTTCCGTGTTCATCATATTTTAATTCAATAACTAAAGATTTGAATTTTCCTTCTTCTTTTACAGAATAACCGTTGATAAAACCTTCGCTTTTCAATAATTCTGCAACAGAAAGTTTCAATTTAGAAAGCGGCATTGACACTGTTTCGTGACAAACCAAATTTGCGTTTCTGATTCTTGTTAGCATATCTGCTATAGGATCTGTGTTCATATTTATTCCCTTTTTCACTTGCGGCAGCTGAGTGGTTTCGGACTATATTCAAACCGACCTTCCCGGCCCCTTCTACTCGTTCTTACCGAATCAATTGTGCTCCGAATTGAGAATAATTATTGAGGCATTTGCCTCTTTATTTACTCCCGCCGGAACGTATTTCGGCAGTCAACAAGAATATAATATTATAAACAAAAAATAGTTACAAGGCTTTGGTTACAAGATGTTTACAAAAAAAAGGAACAAATTGTTCCTCTTTTTTGTATAAAATCAAATATTATAAACGACCCATTGATGAGAAAAAGTCTTTCATTACAAGTGTATCATCCATCATTGTACCTTTTTTACTATCTTTAGGCACAGATTCAAGAGCTACTTTATAAACTCCTCTATCGCCTTTAACATTTAAAGATGTATACTCTTTTGGTGGATTATAATGAACAATATATTTTGAACCGTCTTTCATATGATAAATTTCTTGTTTTGAAAGCTGTTTACTGCCATCTTGGTCATTTACTCTTACTCCGCGTTCAGAATACGCAGCTTTTGAATTTTTAGGATAATATTTAAATTCTTTATACTCAGGTTTTACAACACCAAACTCATCAACATCTCTATTAAATTTTTCAGTGATACCATTTTTTTTAGATATATTTTTATATGATGAAGTGTACTCTCTTCCTGTACTATCATTCTTTTGAACATGAGTCATTTCAAAATATTCATTTTTTTCAATACAAGTACGTTTATTATCATCAAACTTTTCTATACGTTGAGCTTCATCCCAAGTTGTTACACGTTTAGTTAATTTTTTATCCGGAGAAAATGACTCAACGATAACACTACCGTATTGATTACGAGGATGTGCTATTTTGTAACTGCCGTCAGAATAAGTTTGTCTGATAACATTTTCACCCGTTTCTTTATCTCTTTCTTGAACTCTATTCACAACAGTAGGTTTTGTCTTGGATTTTTTCACATTTACATCTTTAACTTTGGTTTCATATTGTCCGTATTCAATCGTTTTATCACCGTTTATATTTGTAAATGTCTTAACAGGTTTTCCGGATACCGGATCATATTTAGTTTTTCTTATATCACCATCAATTGTTTCAACAGAAACGTTAACTTTTCTGCCGTCAGGAGTTGTTTCCGTTGTCATTCTCGCACCGTTTTTATTTACTTTTACCGTTTCAAAATTTCCGTTTGGAAGAGTTTTAGACTTACCTGTTTTAACAGCTTTTGCAGCTTTAATTTGTTGTTTTGCATTTTCTTTTATTTCGGCAATTTGTTTATCTTTGCCTAAAATTACAGCATCCTTTTTAGAGGTTAATTCTGCCATTTCCTGAGCAGATTTCCCTTTATAAACCTGAAGTTCTCGTTGAACAGCTCCAATTGCATTATCTGCTAATTGTTTTACTCCATCCGCAACTTTTTGGAGCGCTTCTTTTGTACTTTCAGAAGTAAACCCGCCAAGGGCTTTCTTTTTTAAACCATTTTCTGCGGATTGAACTACATTTTTGATATTTTCAGGATTTATTGATACCATAATTATTCCTTTCTACACAAATCCAAGTTACATATTTTATTAACACTCTAACATAATAATAATTGCGTCAAAGAGGAGTTATTATGTATTTTTGTAACAGATTAAGCAGTAAAGCTTTTATACAGACAAGATGTCTAAACAGGTAATCATATAATAAATTACCCCATTACATCATGAGAGATTATACCGAGTATTATAACTGAGTTTTAGTAGTAAACAAGGATATTACTACGGCTCCGTCTAAAAATATTTTCTGATACTTACGCCAAATTCTTTTGAGGATGTATCAAATTTTAATCCAGCAGTCAATCCCTCTGCAAGTTTCGGATTCTTTACTTTATCTTTAATCGCATCACCTACATTATATTCAGCACCGCCATATAAACCAATTTTTGTATTAAAGTCTCCATCCTCTAATTGAATAGATGAACGTGATGCAAGACCTCCTGTAAATGTAAAATGATTTACATTATAACTCACTCCGGCTCGAAGAGATAATCCAGCCTGATTCCAAGTATTTGAAGTTTGCGGAGTTGTATTGGGATTCGCCATCCAGGTTGAATAACTGTTGCCCGGAGAAGAGAAACCACCTCTATCATAAGAAGTGTAAGTATTATTTATTTCTGTACCGGAATTGGAAGTGTCAGTTCTTTTACCCAAACCGGGCTCACTCATAACACCGTTTGGATAAACATTAAATTTTGTATTATCAATACCATATTTAGGCTGCCCACTATGCTCACCCCAGGAAACATCTACATTAGCTCCTGCTGTAAATGCTAAATTATCACTATACGGGTTACTAAATTCATAGCCGGCACGAACTTGATAACGACTGCCTGTATAAATAGAAGCACCAGCAGACACTGTATCAGAATTTTTTAATTCTCTGTTATAGTCAACACCTAATTCTAAACCAGAATTACCATTCCTTGAATAATACCCGGCGTTGACAGAAACCTCGTTTGGATTTCGCTCTAATGTTAAACCGGTCATATCATCAGACGGTGCAGAAGCTTTTGTAAAAT
Organism: Candidatus Gastranaerophilales bacterium; assembly: GCA_944324835.1. GTDB lineage: Bacteria > Cyanobacteriota > Vampirovibrionia > Gastranaerophilales > Gastranaerophilaceae > UMGS1585. The sequence continues at coordinate 10,998 of CALUXV010000043.1, read as the reverse complement.
CAATAACTCCTACTGTTTTTGGGGTAGGATTAGTATTTGTATTAGTTTGCGAATTAGTAACTTGAACTTTTTGTGTAGAATCAATTCTTGGTGGCATAAAATTCTCCGTTATTATCTTATACTTTATATATACAAAGTATATATATACCATCATTTATTGCTTTTTTTAGATTATTTATTACAAAATATTACAAAAAATTTTCTCGCACACTCTTAATTGATTGAGAAAATTACCTATACCACATTGTGTTTATATAAATAACGTGTCTATTGAGAAAATTACCTATACCACATTGTGTTTATATAAATAACGTGTCTATTGACAAATTTATGAATTTCATTGTCGCCAACAAGAATCACGAACAACACAAAAAGAGTAACTAATGTTACTCTTTAAAAGTGTTTTGTTTTTAATAAAGAATACTACCAGCTTGCTTTAGTAACGCCAGGTAATAAACCTTGGTGAGCCATCTTTCTCAAGCAGATTCTGCAAAGACCGAAATCTCTGTGGAAACCGTGAGGACGACCGCAGATACTACATCTGTTGTGTAGTCTTGTTTTAGGATATTTACCCTTTGCTGCTAATAATTCTCTGGTTCTTTCTTTATTTATCATCGCTTTTTTAGCCACGATTTTCTCCTTATATTAGTTAGTTATATTATACTTATTTATTCATTCCTTTAAAAGGCATTCCGATAAGTCTCAATAATTCTCTTGCTTCATCATCTGTATTTGCAGTTGTAATAATTGAAACGTTCATACCTTTTACTAAATCTACTTCTTCGTAAGTAATTTCAGGGAATAAAGATTGTTCTTTTAACCCTAAAGTATAGTTACCACGACCATCAAAGCTTTTTGGGCTGATACCTCTAAAGTCACGAATACGAGGAAGAACTACACAGATTAACTTTTGCAAGAAATCGTACATTCTTTCACCACGTAAAGTAACCATCGCACCAACCGGCATACCTTCTCTTAATTTATAAGATGCGATTGATTTTTTTGCCTTTGTTACAACAGCTTTTTGTCCGGCAATTTTTGTTAATTGAGCTTCTATAGCTTCTGCAATTTTAGAGTTGTGTGATGCTTCACCAACACCCATATTCAAAACGATTTTATGGAGTTTAGGAATCATCATATCGTTTTCGTAGCCGAATTTTTCTTTCATTGCAGCTTTTACTTCTGATTCATATTTTTTCTTTAAACTAATTGTTCTTGTCATTTTTATTTTTCCTCTTAATCAAGATGATATTAATGTCGCCAGTAAACTGACACATTAAACATCTAACTGTTCACCGCATTTTTTACAAACACGAACTTTTTTACCGTCTTTGATTTCATGTTTGATTTTGGTTGGTTTTTCGCAACTAGGGCAAACTACCATTACATTTGATGAATCTAACGGAGCTTCCATTTTAACCAATCCGCCTTGGATACCTGCCATCGGGTTTGGTTTTTGAGCCTTAGTTACCATGTTAGCACCTTCAACAACAACTTTATTTTCTGAAGGAATTGCTTTTTTTACGTTTCCGATTTTACCTTTGTCTTTACCGGTTGTAACGATTACTCTGTCGCCGGTTTTAACATGTAAGGATTTTTTATTACTTTCTTTCATCATTAGCTCCTACTATATTACCTCTGGCGCTAGAGAAACAATTTTCATAAAGTTATTGTCTCTTAACTCACGGGCTACCGGTCCGAAAACACGAGTTCCACGCGGGTTGCCATCTTTGTTTATAACAACTGCTGCGTTATCATCAAATCTGATAACTGATCCGTCTGCACGAGTGATATCGTGTTTTGTTCTTACGATAACAGCTCTTACAACTTCGGATTTTTTAACAGCCATATTAGGTGTAGCATCTTTTACAGTTGCTATAACAACGTCACCTACTGATGCAAACTTTTTGTTTGAGCTGCCCATTACACGGATAACTAACAATTCTTTTGCACCGGTATTATCTGCTACTGTTAATCTAGTTTCTTGTTGTATCATTTCTACTTTTCCTTTTTCAACTTTAGAAGATTGGAAGGATGGATTCACAGAAAACTGTAACCCTCCACACTTCTATACCTCTATTTCGCTTTTTCAACAACTTCAAGGAGTGACCAACGTTTGTTACCTGATAAAGGTTTTGATTCAACGATTCTTACGATATCGCCTACACCACATTCGTTGTTTTCGTCATGAGCCTTGTAGTTTTTATTTGTTTCTATGATTTTTTTGTATTTTGGATGCGGATCATAAGATGCAACTTTTACAACTATGGTCTTATCCATTTTATCGCTTACTACGATTCCTTGTCTTTCTTTTTTAGGCATTTTCTTTTCCTTTATCTTTAATGGCATTAAGCACTTTGAGCTGCTGCCATTTCCTTTTCTCTTATAACTGTCTTAGCTTGTGAAATGTAGTGTCTTGTCTTTGCAATTAATGAAGGATCTTCCAACTTATTCATTGTTTTCTTAAGTCTTAAATCAAATAATTGCTTTTTGAAATCAACTACAGCTTCTTTAAGTTCATCGATAGTTTTTTCACGCATATCTTGTAATTTCATTACTTGTTATCCTTATTTTACTTGTCGCAAGTTAATTACTTAACTTGTTCTTTTTCCACAACTTTTACTTTGATAGGTAATTTTTGTGCTGCAAGTTCCAATGCGTGGATTGCAACGTTTCTGTCAAAGTAGTCTAATTCAAATAATAATCTGTTTGGTTTAACTACTGATACCCAGTATTCAACGTTACCTTTACCTGAACCCATACGAGTTTCAGCAGGTTTTGCCGTAATTGGTTTATCAGGGAATATTTTAATCCAAACATTACCACCACGTTTGATTTCACGGGTCATTGCACGTCTTGCTGCTTCAATCTGGCGGCTTGTAATCCAGCCTGGTTCAAGAGCCTTAAGTGCATAACGACCGAATTCGAATTGTGTACCTCTTGTTTCGGTACCTTTCATTCTACCTTTCATCATTTTGCGGTATTTTGTTTTCTTAGGCATTAACATTTTATATTACTCCTGTCATTATTTACTGCTAACTTCTGCAGATTTAGAGCGTCTTGAACGCTTGTTGAATTTTTCTGCTGAATCTTTTAAGTTTTTACTTTTTACGTTTTGGTCTGCTTTTTCACCAGGCATTAAATCACCTTTGAAAATCCAAACCTTAACACCGATTTTACCCATTATAGTATCAGCTTCAGTGAAACCGTAGTCAACGTCAGCTCTTAATGTTTGTAACGGGATACGGCCTTCTTTAGCCCATTCTGAACGAGCAATTTCAGCGCCGCCTAAACGACCTGATACCATAACTTTGATACCTTGAGCACCTGCTCTCATCGTTCTTTGCATTGCTTGTTTCATTGCACGTCTGAATGCGATACGTTTTTCAAGTTGTTGAGCAATTGATTCTGCAACTAATTGAGAATCTAAATCAACTCTTGCAACTTCTACTACGTTTATTATAACTTGTCTTCCGATATATTTTGAAACTTCTTGTCTGAGTTCATCTATACCTTGACCGCCTCTGCCTACTACAATACCAGGTTTTGCGGTAATAACTGTAATTGTTGTACTTGATGCTTTTCTATCAATTAAGATTCTAGAAACACCAGCTGCGTACAATTTTTTCTTAACAAATTTTCTGATTTTAGCATCTTCTGCTACAAATACTGCATAATCTTTAACCTTTGCGTACCAAGTACTTAACCAAGGTTTGATTATACCTACTCTAAATCCGGTTGGATGTGTTTTTTGTCCCATATCTTTTACCTTTTATTTTCTATTACTTGCTTCGTTTAATCTGCTTGCAAACAGCATTATAACTATTTGCTCACGCTATCACTAACTACTACTGTGAGGTGAGAAGTACGTTTCAATCTTCTGTAAATACGTCCTTGAGCTCTTGGCTTACCTCTTTTGTATGTTGCACTTTCATCAGCATAGATTTCAGAAATTCTTAAAGAATCTTCATCTACACCGTATTTTTCACGTGCATTAGCAACTGCAGCTACCAAGTTCTTTTCAACAACTTTTGCTGCAAAATAAGGCATAAAACGTAACATTGTACGAGCTTCTTTAACCGCTTTACCTCTTACTTCGTTGATTACTCTACGAAGTTTTCTCGCAGTCATTTTTATATCTGTTTGTCTTGCTTTTGCTTCCATTTTTATTTTCCCTTATTTTTTATTAGTTTAATTATTTTCTCTTGGCTGTATCAGCGTGACCTCTGTACATTCTTGTAGGTGCAAATTCACCTAACTTATGACCAATCATTTGTTCTGTTACGTATACAGGAACGTGAGTTTTCCCGTTGTGAACAGCTATTGTATGTCCTAACATATCCGGAACAATCATTGACGCTCTTGACCAAGTTTTGATTACTTTCTTTTCAGAATTAGCATTCATATTGGTTATTTTCTTTTGTAATGATTCTTCTACGTATGGACCTTTTTTTAATGAACGTGCCATTAATTTCTCCTTTATGATTTTTGTTTGTTTTACCTTTTTCTTGAGATAACATTTCTGTAAAACTAGTTAACAGCTATGTTATTTCTTACGAGCTCTAACAATTAATTTATTAGAAGCTTTATTTTTCTTACGTGTCTTGTAACCAAGAGCAGGTTTGCCCCAAGGAGTCTTAGGATGTCCGCCTGGACCTGTTTTACCTTCACCACCACCGTGAGGGTGATCGCAAGGGTTCATTGTTACACCACGTACTGTAGGACGGATGCCCATATATCTTTTTCTTCCGGCTTTACCGATTGATAAGTTTTTGAACTCAGCATTACCTAATGTTCCAACTGTAGCCATACATTCTTTTCTTACCATTCTCATTTCGCCTGAAGGTAATTTTACTGTTACATAATTGCCTTCTTTAGCCATAACTTGTGCTGCGTTACCTGCAGATCTAACCATTTTACCGCCACGGCCAGGAATTAATTCGATATTGTGTACGATTGTACCAAGTGGAATTAAATCCAAAGGAAGTGCATTACCTGTTTGAATTTCTGCATCAGGACCTGATACGATTACATCACCAACATTCAATCCTTCCGGTGTTAAGATATATCTCTTTTCACCATCAGCATAGAATACTAATGAAATTCTTACGTTTCTGTTTGGATCGTATTCGATAGTTTTAACTGTTGCAGGAACTCCGAATTTTTCTCTTTTAAAATCAATTATACGATAGGCTCTTTTTACACCGCCGCCTTTGTGACGACATGTAATTCTACCTGTATTATTTCTACCAGCTGTTTTCTTTATTGGCTTTAATAATGATTTTTCAGGAGTTGATGTAGTGATTTCTTGATAATCACTCTTTGTCATACCTCTTTGTCCCGGAGATGTCGGATTAATTTTACGAATTGCCATTTTATATTCTCCTATTATATTGGCTTAAGTCTTACTTGTTCAGGATACTATCCCTATAGCCTCGACTCATTTTGTGTACTTACTTAATTAGCGGGATTATGCACCTACTAATTCTTCAATCGGATCACCTTCGATAGTTACGATAGCTTTTCTGCCTGAATCAGTTCTACCGAATTTGTAACCCATTCTTTTTGAATGTGAAGGCATATATACTGTTCTTACTTTTTTAACTTTTCTGCCAGGAAATGCTAATTCAACTGCTTGTGCAATTTCAACTTTTGTAGCATCTTCCAAAACTTCAAATGTATATTGCCCCATAGTTGTTGCCATCATAGATTTTTCAGTAATGATAGGCTTTTTGATTATTTCGTATAGTCTTTCTTTGCTGCTCATTATTGTAACCTTTCTGTTATATCATTGATTGCAGATTCAGTAATAACTACAAAATCAGCTTCTAACAAATCTTTTACGTTTAGGTTTGAAGGTAATATCATTTTTAAAGTCGGGATATTACGTCCTGCTAAAAGTAAATTCTTGTTTTCAGGTAATGTTGTATCTGCAATTAAAAGAACTTTACCTGAAACGTTTAAAGATTTTAATGAAGCAGTTAATAATTTTGTTTTTGGTTCAGATATAGCTGAAAAATCTTTTACTATAACAAGTTGTGATTCTCTTGCTGATAATGCAGATTTTAAAGCTAATTTTCTTGCTTTTTGAGGCATTGCTAAATCGTAATTTCTTGGTTTTGGCCCGAAGATTACGCCGCCGCCTGCAAATAATGGAGATCTGGTTGAACCTGCTCTTGCTCTACCAGTACCTTTTTGTTTCCAAGGTTTTCTTCCGCCGCCTGATACTTCAGCTCTTGTTTTTGAATTTGCTGAACCTTGACGTGCGTTGTTTAATTGTCTTCTTAATGCTAAGTGCATTACGTGTAAATTAGGTTCAACACCAAAAACTGCTTCGTTTAAAGTGATTTCTCCTAATTTTTCTCCATTTGTACTTAATATTTGTTTTGACATTGTTTGTTTTTCCTTATTAATAATTACTTTCCGTTTAAACTGCTTACCGCTTGCTTCCGCTTTATATGGCAAGACCAGCCGGGAATTTTAATGACTTTCCCTTGTCCTTCCGGTTTACACCGGCTTCGCATGTTAGTTCCATTTTGTTCTTGACGGAGTGATTGTTACCAATCTGCCTTCACATCCCGGAACTGAGCCTTTTATTAAAATTAAGTTGTTGTCTGAATCAACTTTAACTAATTTTAATTTTGTAATAGTAACTCTTTCGTTACCCATGTTACCGGCCATTCTCTTACCTTTGATTACACGGCTAGGAGTTGTACCGGCACCGATTGAACCAGGTTCTCTGTGGTTTTTAGAACCGTGTCCCATAGGTCCTCTGCCGAAATTCCATCTTTTAACTGTACCTTGGAATCCTTTACCTATTGATTGACCTACTACGTCAACTTTTTGAACATCAGATAATACTGATAATTCAATTTCTTGACCAACTTTATAATCCTGAGGATTATCTACTCTGAATTCTTGTAAGTATCTGTAGTTGCTTAAGTTGTTTTTCTTGAAGTGACCGATTTGAGCCTTTGTCAAGTGTTTTTCTTTAGCTTCTATAGTACCAACTTGAATTGCGTTATATCCGTCAGTTTCAACTGTTTTTACCTGCGTAACAACAATTGGATCTACCTTGATTACTGTAACAGGAATTGCCAAACCATGTTCATCAAAGATTTGGGTCATACCTAATTTCTTTCCGATTACACCTAGTGTCATTTTTTTCCTTTCCGACATACTATCAAGGTCACATCTGATGACCTAACCTATCTAATATGCCTTTCTTTCTTGCGAGCGCTACCAATTTACCTTTAAGGGTTTTCACCTTCCGCCTAATTTGACGTCGTAGTTCACATTATCTGCATAATGCTATTAAGTTTTCAAAAAACTGATATATTTTGTTGAATCTTATAATTTTACTTCGATATCAACACCAGCAGGTAAATCTAATCTGCTAAGTTCTTCAGTAGTTTGTTGTGTTGGTTCATATATGTCGATAATTCTCTTGTGAGTTCTGATTTCAAAGTGTTCACGAGATTTCTTATCAACGTGTGGTGAACGTAGTACACAATAAATACGTCTTTTTGTAGGCAAAGGAATTGGTCCGGCAACTTTTGCGTCTGTTCTTTTTGCAGTTTCAACAATCTTTTCAGCTGATAAATCAACTAATTTGTGTTCGTATGCTTTTAAACAAACTCTTATTCTTTGTCTTTTTGCTGTGTTTGCCATTATTCATTCCTTTTTCATCTTGTTACCCAGAATTGGACTTGAATCCAACCCTACTATAAAAAAAATTAAGCTATTTCTATCGGCTATAACTTTCAATATAGCATTGTAATCGTATTATAAACATTTTTCAGTGTCAACAGGGGCATTCAAGAATTATTTAAAAATTGTAATATTTCTTTAAATAAGTGATTAAGTGATTAGGTGACTAAGTGATTAAGCGGGTGAACAGTGATTAGTGAGGAGTGATTAGATTTTCCGTCATTCTGAGGCTTTAGCCGAAGAATCTCTTTTTGACTAGTCGTAGGGTAGACTTCAGTGAATAGGTCGGGCTTTAGCCCGACAATGGTTATCTGTTGGTTTGTGATTAAACATTTTACGCCATTACGAAGATAGGTAAAAATTCCAACCAAATATTTTAGCCCTATTTAGTCTGATTTTGTAAAGAATTTAGTTCGTCTGATACAGATTTTAATTGTGCCTGCAGCTTTTTCAACTGTTTTACATTGTCACTTTGTCTTGTTTCTTTTGCCAATTTGACTGAAATATCATGGTATTTAGCCTTCAACTCACCAGCTTTTGCAATACTTTCTTTAATTTTAGGTATTTTTTTATAATTTTTAATTACCACATCAGCGCTTTTACTAAAATCTGATACACAAAATTTGCAAGAATTAATATTTAGACCTTGTGTAGTGGTTTTAAGATAACATAATTCATTATCTTTTAAGTATTTTTGAATTGTATCATTATTATGTTTAGGATCTTTTATCATTTTAATTGCATCATCAATAGGTAACTCTTTACCGTTTAACATTATAGGCTGTCCGGTTAGTTTTGATTTAATTACTTCATTGGCTAAACCTAATTTTTGTGCATTATCATAATTGCCGGCTTGGAATTCTCTAGCATACGCTTTTCTTAGTTTTCTAACTTCTTTCCAATCAGAGTCATCAAGCAAACCGCCTTGATAAACTTGTTTGCCATCAGCATCCTTAACCAATTTCCCTTTAAATTTTTCTCTTGTTTTTTGGGATAATTCAGACATATCAGCGTCATAATGATTTATTTCAGCATAAGCACTTTCCAATTCTGATTTATTACCCGCAGCAACTTGGCGTTGAAAAGAATTATATGTTCCGCTGGCTTCATCTCTGGCTGAACACTTTTTATTTAAATATTCATTTTTTATATCTCTTTTTAATTTAGAAATCTTTTCAGATAAATCAGATTTTTGCGAAGTTAATTCTTCAAGACGATTAATATTTTGCTTTATATTGGAGTTAGGTTTTTTACGGGATAAAATAGCAAATGTTGCCAATCCGATAGCCGCCAACGCAGTAACACCAACTGCAGCATACTTCGCGACATCAGAATTTGCTTTATTTGAAACATCATTAGTATTATTTTTTTGCTGAATAGGTTTCTTATCTATATTATTAACTGTAACTGCTGAACCTACATTACTAATTCCGGCCATCATTCACCTCGAAACTATATAATTATTCCCATCTATAATTATAAACAACAGTAAAAATATAAATTTGCCCCACCACATCATATCATATCATATCATATCATATAGGGCATTATAACTGAATTTTAGCCTTCGTAAATTCAGTTTAACATTTCGTTACAAATAATTATATATACGAAATTGGAATAACATTTACATCCTCAATCAATGGCATATCTTTTTTACTTAAACATATTAAAGCACCAAGTCCCATATCCGGAACTACATCAAAATTTTTAACCATAGATTTTGCAGGATTAGCAGTTAATTTTATTTCAATTGGATGTAATTTTCCGTTTTCCTCAATTAATAAATCTATTTCTTTTTGAACCGTATCACGGTACCAGTATAAAGCCGGTCTTTTGCCATTATGTCTGTAACTTTTTAAGATTTCCGATACAACAAATGTTTCAAAAAATGCACCATTCATAGCTCCGTTTTCGATAACTTCCGGACTGCTCCAACCGGTCAAATATGAACATAAACCTGTATCCAGAAAATATATTTTTGGCATTTTAGTCATTCTTTTATTTATATTTTTATAATACGGCTCCAATAAATACACAATATTCGATGATACTAAAATTGATAACCAAGTTTTAGCAGTAGGCTGAGAAATTCCTGCATCTTTTGCCAATTCAGAATACTTTAATACTTGTCCGGTACGGGCAGCCACTATTCTAACGAAGTTTAAAAACCGCATTTCATCCGAAATCACGGACAAATCTCTTATATCCCGCTCAATATATGTTCTCAAATAAGAATTATAAAATGCATCCCTATCCATACTTTCTTCATTATTCAATGCCGGGAAAGAACCATTATAAATAATTTTAAAGGTGTCTGAACTGGTATAATCTTTAGCATAATTCCGCTTATCTTCAATATATTCTAACGATGTTGAAAATGGTTTATAATATATTTTTTTATTTATTTCTGACAGCGATAAACCCATAAGGTCGATTATTCCGACTCTGCCCGCCAAAGATTCAGAAACATTTTTCATTAAATGAAATTGTTGAGAACCGGTTAGCCAATATAACCCTTTAGTATCCGATTTATCAACCTCCAGCTTTATATATGATAATAAATTTGGTGCATATTGAATTTCATCTATTATAAGAGGGGCTTTATGTCTTTCAAGGAATAACTGCGGCTCATTTACAGCCAGTTCCCTTTCAACCAAATCATCCAAAGAAACATAGTTTCTTTCAGAATCGCAATGTTTTAAAACGGTACTTTTACCAACCTGTCGGGCTCCTGTAACTAGAACAACTTTAAATTGTTTTGAATAATTCTTAATTGTATTCTCTACAGTTCGCTCAATATACATAAAACCACCAATTTTTGATTTTTATAAAGTCACATTTTAGAATAATCAAAAATTTATTATTTGTCAAGTACATATACTTAACTAATAATTGTGTTGAATGAACTGCAAGGTGATTAAGTAAGTGAACAGTGATTAGTGAGAAGTGATTAGATTTTCCGTCATTCTGAGGCTTTAGCCGAAGAATCTCTTTTTGACTAGTGATTAAATGACTGGGTGACTAAGTGATTAAGCGGGTGAACAGTGATTAGTGAGGAGTGAATAGACGTTATAATCAAGTGGGCACACTGGTAAGAACCTGAAGGGGGAAATGGATTGTGAAAGCCACAATTCAGGTTTTCCCGCTTGATTAAAAATTCAGGTTGACAAATATTTTGATAAGTGAACAGTGATTAGTGAGGAGTGATTAGACGTTATAATCAAGTGGGCACACTGGTAAGAACCTGAAGGGGTAAATGGATTGTGAAAGCCACAATTCAGGTTT
>CALUXV010000042.1 GCA_944324835.1 Candidatus Gastranaerophilales bacterium | reverse complement strand
CTAAAGAATAAACACCTAAAAATTAGTATAGAAGATGCAAAAGAATATTTTATGAAAAATTATGTCAAAAAATACTGTAAATTCGAGACCTACAGGAACTATAACGCGATTTTTAATTTCAATATTATACCGTTTATAAACTGCTATTACCTGCATGAAATTGATATCGAGTCGATAAAAGAACTTTTTAAAGTCTGTGAATTGAGACGCCTGAAGCCCCGCAGAATTAAAAACACAATGGCACTTCTAAATCAGCTGATAAAATATTTCCAACACCTTGGAGTGATTGATAGAAGTTGCGTCTATCAGGTTAAAAAAGTACAAGACAAAAACCATTTTGGAATAGAAAACTTAATTTTTGAGGGATTTTAATGAGCAAAATGAAATTATTTAAACAAGCAGAGCAAATGTATTTAAAAGGTTTGACAGTTAGTGAAATCTCTTTAGAACTTGGGATTGCAAAAAGGACTTTGTTTTACTGGAAAAAGCAATATGATTGGGATAAAAAGCGAAAAGAATCAATATATGATAAATCCCAGTTCAAAGAGGATTTGCAAAAGTTTGCTCAAAAGCTTATGGATAAAATTGCAAACTGCAATAAAACTAACAGCCAGATAAGCCAAGCAGAATACTATTCCCTTGTGAACATTTTAAACTTTCTCCCAGAATTGAAAGAAAACAATACTCAAAACGAAACACACCAAATAAAAACCGAACTTGCTCCAGACTTCATCCGCCAAATCGAGCGTGAAATTTTAGGTATAGAATAACTCCTGCAAATTTTTGTGCTATCCTTGTAGAAAAGGAGTGAAGTATGAGCGAAGAATATGAAAGATATAGTCTTGATATTGCAAAGTATATTTTAATAGCATTACAAATCTTAGGTGGGAATGCATCAAGACAAGAAATTAAAGAAAAATTGGTAGAAGATACACAATTTGATTTAACATATCATGAAGTTTTTGAGCCATATACAGGGAAAACATATAGCCATTTTCTTTTTGATTTTAATTTCGGGCTTATAGCTTTGAAATGTTGTAATTATATAGAACCATATAAAAGAAATAGCAATATTATTCTTACACAAAAAGGGAAAAATTTTAATGCTCAATTATACCCGACAGATGAAGACAAAGAAATACAACAGGATTATTGGCAAAAAGCACATAATAAAAAAAGTAATGAACAAGCTTTTATAAACTGGTGCACCAATCATAAACAACTAAAAAATTCAAATAAGCTATATTCTGAATCTTCAGCTAAAGATTTTACTTTCATGTTAAAAAAACAACTTTGCAAAAAAATTCCTGAAATTGAAAAAGAAATTAACTCTCAAAATATATTTATTATTACTGATTATGAATTAATAGACGCTATATTGAATAAATATTTAAGTGAAATAGATAATATAGATAAGCTTGCAAATAATGCAGATGGAAAAAATAGCTTAATATTATATTCTGAATTTTTAAAAGGGAATAATTGTGAAAATCCAATAGAACAATTGGAAACATATAATAAAGGAGACAATATGGAAAGTGCTAAATACCACCCACTTAACCAAATTTTATATGGCCCTCCAGGAACTGGAAAAACTTATAATACAGTTATTAAAGCAATGGAGATAATTACATTTGAGAATTTATTTAGAAAATGGTTTATAGAAATATATTGTAAAAATAAAAATGTAAAAGATTCTGAAAAAACGCTTAAGGATTATGTAACACATATAAAAAAAATAAATGAAGAGTATCTAATAAATGATAACATTTTTAAATATTACGATATTGCCTCTTTTAAACAATTACAAACAAACATTTTAAATAGCTCTTATGTATTAAAAAATGATACAAGAAATAATCCTAATTCCTATTATCAACATTCTTTAAAAAGATATGAAGAATTTTTATACTGGTTGGATTATGAAAAAATAAGAAAAGAATTTGATGCATTAAAACAACAAGGTCAGATTGAATTTGTGACTTTCCACCAGTCTTATTCATATGAAGAATTTGTTGAAGGTATTAAACCTGATATTTCCAAATGGAATGATGACGGTTCTGAACTTAAATATGTTGGGAAAGACGGTATTTTTAAAAATATCTGTGAACATGCTAAACCTATAAAAGTATCTTCTATAAAACATCAACCTATTGATTTTTCGAATACCAAAGTATTTAAAATGTCACTCGGAAATACTTTAGAAAAAGAAGATGATATATATGAATATTGTATATCTAATGATGTAGTTGCTCTTGGGTTCAAAGATGTTGATTTTTCTGACTGTAAAACTAGCCAAGACTTTAAAGATAAAGATGATTCTTGGGGAGCTACTGCATTAGAGCGATTTATTAATTGGATGGATGTCGGAGATATTATAATTATTTCTAATGGTAATAAAAACTTTAGAGCTATAGCTCAAGTAACTGGGAACTATTATTATGATAGAACAACTCCGATTAGATATTCTCATTTTAGAAAAGTTGAATGGCTTTATAAAGGAGAAGATATTTACTATTCTAAAATTAATAACAAAGTTTTTTCACAGCAATCAATTTATGGTTATTTTGATCCTAGTAAAAAAGGTATGCCAAATTATAATCCAGATTTAAATACTCAAGAATTAAACAATATAATTACTGGTAAAGTTGACAAAGAAATTGCGTTACCACATATCTTAATCATTGATGAAATTAATCGAGGTAACATTTCTAAAATTTTTGGGGAATTAATAACCCTAATTGAGGAAGATAAAAGAGGAACTTTGTCAGTTAAATTACCTTATTCACAAGATGATTTTACAGTTCCTCAAAATCTCTATATTATAGGAACAATGAACACTTCTGACCGTTCTATTGCAAGTATTGATATTGCTCTTCGTCGTCGTTTCAAATTCGTTGAAATGATGCCAAGACCTGAATTGGTTGCGGATTTTGGATGTAGTTTTCAATCTATTTTTGAAAAACTAAATACAAAAATTAAAATTTTGCTAGACAGAGACCATCAAATAGGTCACAGTTATTTTATAAATACAAAATATGCAAACGCAGACATTAGTATTTTGAAAGAAATCTGGTTTAGTGAAATTATTCCTCTATTGAATGAATATTTTTATTGTGATTGGGAAAAATTAAAATTAGTTATTCCTGGTTTTATAAAAGAAATTAATATTCCAGAAGAATTAAAAAATGAGTGTGAAGATTCTATATATGAATTCAAAACACCTAACGAAGTTAAAGATTTTGTTGGTGCACTAACGCAGGATAAATTTAAACAGGAAAATTAATGCGAGAATCTATTGCTATTAAAGAATATTCTGAAATTAAAGAAAATAAACTTGAAAGTTGCAATATAGATAAACTGCAAGCTTATTTGAAATGCCAGAACTTAGATTCAGCTCTAAAAGTTACAAGACATGGCATAAAAACCAAATCTTGGGTAGGCGTTATTAAATATAAAAACTTACATTTAGAAATTCTGCCAAAACTTATTTCTGCAGATGCAAATAATGATGGTGAAATTTCAAAAGCTGAACGAAGCATAATTCTAAAAAACCTTATTTTTATGCTTTCATACACAAAGAATCTTGATATCAAGACAAATGATAATGCTAAATTATCAACTGAAAAAAATCCATTCATTGAAATTTTGATTAGAGAATTTGCAACCTCTTTATTTGAGGCTTTAAAGCGCTTTACGCCTAAAAGGTATGTTAGAGAAGAAGAAAATTTGAATTACTTAAAGGGTAAAATAAAATTTAGCGAAAACATCCGCTACAACTGTACAAACCAAGCAAAATTTTATTGTGAGTATGATGAATTTTCTGAAAACAATTTTCTTAACCAACTGTTTTTATTTGTTTCGACCTGCTTATATAATATTTCTAACAGCAGCTACAATAAAAAAACTTTGAAATTTATTATTAACTATTATTCTGATATTTCTTTTGTCAGATTTGATAAATTTAAAGTCAGGAAAATTAAACTTACAAGAACTCAAGAGCTTTTCAAAAAGTCATTCAAACTTGCAAAAATGTTTGTAGAACAGACAAGTGTTGATTTATCTAAAAATAAATTTGAAAATATTACACTTGTTTGGGATATGAACAAATTATTTGAAGAATTTATTTTTGAATTAATAAAAAGAAAAATTCCTGAGTGTAAAGCAATAGCTCAAAAACCAAAGCGTTTACTTAAAAGAGAAAATGTAACTCGCCGAGATACAAGAATTGATATTCTAATACAAAATCCTCAAGTCATTATTGATACCAAGTATAAAAAATTCACAAATTTTGACGATATTTCAAGTGCGGATATTTATCAAGTAACAACATATTGCCTATTACATAACTATAAACGTGCAATATTACTGTACCCTCAATATGATAAAAAAGAGCCGGATATATGTGATTACCAGCTGAACTGTGCTGAAAATAATTATCACATTGATTTTTGTACTGTTAATTTAAAGAACAATGACTTAAAAGATAAAGAAGTACAAAATTCAATAATTGGTAAAATTAAAAGCATAATAGGTAATTAAATCTTTTCAATATACCTATTAGAAATACTTATATTTTAAAGAAGTTTTAATTAAATAAAAATAACTTTAATTCTTTTTTATTACTTTTACAATTCTTTGTATTATTTTAAATTGATAATTAAAGTTTACCGTTAAAAATTTATGAGCTTGATAAATTGAATAGATGGTCATAAATGGTAAATCTTGTAAATTTATATGTTCAAGAGTTAATATGCATAACACTATGGTATATTCATTTTCTATAGGTCTTTCCTCTGGTATAAGGCCTGTAAATTTATTACCATCTTTATTATAATTTATACTTGTTGCTTGGAGAACACTATCACTGATAAAACTCCTAAGATTTTTTCGTAACTCCTTATCAATTAAAAAAGCTTCTGCATAAAATCTAGCCTGCGTAAATAAATGACTAATTGAAGCTGTACCATTTTCATATCTTTTTACTTGAACTAGTTCTTTATTAGTTGTAAATAAATCACAGACTTCATATTTAGACTTACCACCAATTTCTATATGTGCTTTATCAAACAAAAATATATTTGAATTATTTTTAGCAATCGTTTCATTATATACAGACTCCTTATTTAATTTAGCTTGTTCATCATAAATTAAAATATCATTATCCAGTTCATTTAGAATATTTTCATCAAATTCTATGTGATGTTCTCTTATGTATTTATTTACATTTTCCATAAAATTTTCTGAAATTTCACGCCATTTTCCATTGAAAAGAATATATTTCTTATCACTATAGTCCAGTTCAGCTACAAAACATTGATAAGCATTCCAAGCTCTATAAGTTGTTTCTAAAGCTTTATCATTCTTATAGATAGTCCAATTTTTTATTGTTTTAATATTTTTGATTTCTTTATGAGCATTTATCAAATCTTCGAGTAACAATTCCTCATATTCTTTATTACTGCTATTACTATTATCACTGTTATTTTTATATGAAAATGTATATCTTTCAGAATCAATTATTTCTGGAACAGTTAATGATATTTTTTCAAAGTTATTGTTTTTTAATTTTTCAACAAGTAAATCATCTAAAGCCTTAATAATAACGGAATTTGTTTCATATTTCATATTATCAAAAGCTTTAAATTCAGTAGATTGATACGCTTTTGAATTATATAATGAATTTAGTAGTTGGGTCTTTTCTTTAAGTTTTTTCCAGGATAGTTTATTGTTATTATCGAATTTCAAATGGATTCTATCCGTTCCAGTTATGGATGAGATAAAAGAATATTCTTTTTTTGCTTTACCAGATATTTTTTTAAAAAATTCTTCATCATAGTCAACATCAAATATTGATAAACCCGCACCCGTGTGGATTTGTTTTTCTGCTTGTATAGATATAGATTCATGTTGTGATGTTTGAATAGATTTTATAGCCTCTGGATCACAAGTGTTCATTGCAATTTTTAAGCCAAAATCTGATATAATTTTATCTCTATTTATAAAACTTTCTGCTCCTGGTCCAAATACCATTGTATAGAAATCTTCTTTATCATTTTCAATAATACTGTAAATAAATATTCCTCTTGGTTGGATATTTTTAGATTCAAAACTTTGCTTTTCTTTTAGCTTTTCATTTATAAATTTCAACCAGGGAATATCATTTTGAGTTTTTATTTTACCTCCACTCACGTTAAAATAAAATTTACCATTAATATCTTCTGCATTTATAGTTTTAAAATCACTTATTTTTAATAAATATTCACCTGTTTCGTTTTTTCTCAAACAGTCAGTATAAATTTTTACACTAGCATTCATTTTGTATATAGCAACTTGTGAAATATCTTCCATAAACATACCACCTCATTTAATAAAACTAATCAAATAATTTAGAGCTATTATACTAAATAATTACCTATCTGGGTATTAGCAAAATGGCTATATAAAATCCGTATCATAGTTTCTCTGAAAACAAGGAAGTAAAACATAAATGTTATATCTTGATTTTGACATTTATCTATTAACTTAAATTTGTTATCTATATTTCTTCATATCCTTTCAATATACCAATTAGAATTTCCAAAATGGTTAAAATTCCAATGTAATTGGAAGTAGAAATTGTATTCCATTGAGTTATCATCTTTAAAGTTATAAGAATACTTATTTAATTGTGTTCTACGATAACTTTCAAAAGCTATCCTAATTTCTTTTGCAAACTTTTTTCTAAATTCAGGATATGATATCTCTAAGGTTTCTCTTGTTAGTTTATTTTTCAAAATCATCTTCAAACCCTCGTATGTTATCAAGCTCTATATTGTACCTTTTGCCTTGCTTGTCAACACAAGTTGCGTAATCTATTTCAGCATCAGCAAACTTGTTTTTCCAAATACAAATTAGCAAGCCAATTTCTTGAGTTTTTAAATTCAAAACCTTTGTTCCGTATAAGTGATAATCTTTTTCTGTCATCATTCTTTCCTTTCAAGTATCAAATCTGAATAAATATCATCAGGTTTTTGTGGGTCTATTAAAAACTCTTTCATAAACACAAACCTTTCTCCGCAAGTGTTTTCACAAATTACAGTGTCGAAGTTGTAGAAACCGATTACTTTGTAATACTCATTATCAGAGCTCTTAAAACCTTTAATCTTTTTAAGCTTGTATTTTTTGCCTAATTCAATCATTGTTACCTCTTATCAGCAATGACATTCATCACTCTTAATGAGTAAAATATCAAGAAAACTCTTTCAAAATGTATCATTCAGACACAATTCATTTTTTGAACATAATTTGAACAGAATTAAAACAGTGATTAAATACCATTTAAAAATTCTTGTTGTCAGAATAATTTATAAAATAAGCGTTTACAGTATCAGAATCTCGCCTTAAATTTTCGACTATTGGAGTAAGATTATACAGCTCTTCAATTTCTTGCTGTGTCCTGCAAAAATAATCAATAACAGTAACTGTATTGTAAATCCGCTCAGCTAGTTTTTCTAACTTCTCGAAATCTTTTTGTTTAATCTTATATTTCTTGCTTTTACTCATACGACCTCCTTTTTTAGGTGTCGTATTCATCACTCTATAAACATATATAGTCAAGTACATAAAATATGTTTATTTGATACAATTATTGATTGTAATATTGATTTTTTTTACAATTTAGAGCAAAGATCATTATTAAATATTAAATTATGTAATTTTGTTTACAATAGGGAACTGTGGTGTTAATATAAAAACATAACAGAGGAAATTATGACAGTTGCAAATAAAGAACATATAAAAAGAGCAATGAAAAGTGCTGGAATAAATACAATGACAGAGTTAGCAAATAAGATTGGGATTTCTAAAAATCAACTCTCTTTGATGTTATCAGATAGATATAATCCAATAAAAGCTACATTTTCTGAACTAAGTGAAGTGTTAAGAGTTACACCTGATAAAATTATAGATTTTCAAGAAAAAAACAAGAACAATAGTAAAGAAATTACTAAAACTTCTAAATATTCAGCAATAGAACTGTTTGCTGGCGGCGGAGGGCTTGCTCTTGGGCTTGAGCAAGCTGGAATTAATACGGTTTTGCATGTTGACAATGATAAATATTGCTGTGATACTCTGTCTAAAAATAGGCCAAATTGGAATGTAATTTGTTCAGACGTATCAAAAGTGGATTTTAAACCATACAGAGATAAAATAAACATTGTTACGGGAGGTTTTCCATGTCAAGCGTTTAGTTATGCTGGTAAAAAATTAGGATTTGAAGATACTAGAGGAACTTTATTTTATGAGTTTGCACGTTGCGTTAAAGAAACAGAACCTTTAGTATTTGTAGCAGAAAATGTAAGAGGTCTTATTTCTCATGATAATGGTAGAACTTTAAAGACTATAGTAGATATTTTTGAAAGTCTTGGCTACGATATACAAACTAAATTATTGAATGCCGTTAATTATAATGTACCTCAAAAGAGAGAACGTATTGTTATTGTCGGTACAAAAAAGAATACCAACATAAAATTTGAATATCCAAAAGAATCTACAAAAATCAAGACCCTACGTGATGCATTAAAAAATGTTCCAAAATCAGAAGGACAAGCATATAGTAAATCAAAACAAGAAGTATTGAAATTGGTACCTCCTGGTGGCTGTTGGAGAAATTTACCAGTTAATATACAAAAATCTTATATGGGAAAAAGTTATACTAGTGGAGGTGGTCGTACAGGTATGGCAAGGCGTATATCTTGGGATGAGCCTTGTTTAACTTTAACATGTTCTCCTAGTCAAAAACAAACAGAAAGATGTCATCCTGACGAAACAAGACCATTTACCGTAAGAGAATATGCTAGAATTCAAACATTCCCTGATGATTGGGAATTTGTTGGTGGAATGGGACAACAATACAAGCAAATAGGAAATGCTGTACCTGTTGAATTAGGTAGACAAATTGGAATACAAATAAAAAAGGCTATTGATACCTATAAAGAATAACTATTTATAGTTGTTCTGATAGTTCCTGTATAACATCGTTAATTAAATCAGTGCTATCAACCTCATCAGCAATAGAAACAAAAGTATTAATAAGCTCATTATAGAAATTTTCATCACCTGTAAGTCTATACCAAAATTTTTGCCCTATAATTACAGGATATTCTTCATTAATATTTTTGTAAAATTGTGATAAATCGTTTTCTGTACCATACAATACTCCAACAATACAATCTATGTTCGGATTAAAATTAGGCAATCTATTAATTCTTGCAAGATTTTTAATAGCTTTAAAATCATCCTTAATTGAGGTAATGTCTGCATGATTAATTGTATTTGGGCCAGATTTTATTTGGCAATATTTTCTTCTACCATCTAGTGCATCTACAAATTCAATATCAATGCCTGATGTTGTTGAAGCTAGACCTGATAAAACTTCACAACAAAATGTTTGAATTTGAGTTCCAAAAGATGTGTTAATCGAAGTTCCCAAAATACGTGGATAAACAAGAGCTTTGGCAATATTCTCTTTTGATGTATTACCAAAAGCAAAATTCGCAAGATAATTTACAAGAAAAGGGTTAATTATAAATTCTTTAATCTTTTTAAGCTTCTTTGTATTTTTAATATGGTTTTCAACAATATTATCTTTAAAGAAAGTTTTTGCTTTAGATAAGATTTCTTGTTTCTCTTGTTCATTCATCTTAATATACCTCTCTTTATTAAAATTGTATCATAAATCTTTAATTCTATTCATTTTGTAACAAAGATTCCACTTTGTCATAAATATAGTTTTCATAACCATCAAAACTATATTTAGTTAAATAAGCATCATTGACATTACCCTCTTCTAGCGATTCATAATAATCTAAAACTTTTAAAGGAACCCCATAATCACTTATTTGGCGTCCTTTTTGACTAATTGCATTATATTCTAGTTTTGTAAGTAATTTATCTATTCCTGTGACATCTTCCATTTTGATAATATCTTCATTTGCTTTGATATATTTATACATTAAATTAAAAACACCCAGATATTTAACAACATGGTATTTTAAAATATTATAAACAAAATTAGCAGTATCTCGCATTGCGGAATTTATATTTGCTTTGTTATTTAATTTATTATTAACCGCACCTCTAAAACCATCTTTTAAGTAATAATATAACAAATAGGATAAAATAGAATACTCTTTACCACTATATGAACTTTTAGATTTCTTTGATATAAGATGATATAATTCTGTTTCTGTTTTTACAATTGGGAAAATGGTATTTAAAATAATTTGAAAACCATCAAAATCTATATTCATACTACGCTTATTAGTTTTTGATATTAGATTTGAAATGCTTTTATTCTCATAACTATTTAGTTTTTTAATTTTATCATATATAAAAATTTTATCATTCCGACTAACAGCTTTAAATTGTTGAAATAATTCATTCGGGAGTTTTCGTTCACGTTGTTTTTCTATTATTGCATTTTTTGCTTGAATATTTTGTTCGTTTAAATATTTTTCTTGTGTGAAAAAGTAATCTAAATCATCTTTAAGAATATCCTTATCATAATTTTTATGCTTAATAGATTCTTCCGGAGCATTTAAAGTATCTTCGAAGTCTTTTTCAAAAGCAAATACCCTTCCACTATAATGTTCTAAAAAACGTCCGGCTCTTCCTGCAATATTTTTTGCATCAAAAGGTTTTAATGGTTTTGAACCTTTTGAGTTATGTATTACTATTAAATTTTTTGCGGTAGTATTTACACCCTCAGTGATTGTTGTAGTAGATAATAAAAATTTAATTTGCCCTCCATTAAACAAATTTATGATCTCTTTTTGAATATATTTTGGAACCAGACCATGATGAATACCTATTCTATGTTCAAGAGCTTGGCATACAATCCAATCAGAATAAAATCTTCTTTTTATATGTTCAATCAAGTCTGTATACTCTAACAAACCAACATCTATATCCATATTATCCATTATTTTTTCTGCATATTGCTCTACTAAATAAGGTTTACAACAATATATAATAGAATTTTCTTGATTTTCATAAATGTTTGTAAGTAACTCTATTAATCTTTTATTTTTATCTTTGGGCTTTGAAAAGTTGATAATACGATTTTCATTAATTTCTACAAAATTTGTATATTCATTTATTATAAAATGATTTTTATTGACAATTTCTATATTATTAAAATTTATGGTATCTATTTTATTTTCATCTAAAAAAATTTTAAAAGAATTATTTGCAGAAGAATCATATTCAATGTATGGTCCTGCTAATAATACATCTTTTACGTTTTGAAGTATTTCGAATGAAGCTAATCTATATGCAACATCACGTTCATTTTCTCTTGTTGTGTTGTCAATAACATAGTCATTATCCAACTTATATATTTCGTCAATAAAAACAAAATCAAAATCAATTTTATTTTTATCTGTAAATGATAAAAATCTTTCTGGAGTATATATGAATATATTCTTATCGTCGGTTATATCAATTTCACTTAAAGTATGAATCTTATAGTTTGATTTTATATATTTATAACTATTTTGAGTTAAGATTCGTTCTAAATTTTCAGATAATAAGGCAACCGTTGGAAATATTAAAACAATATTCTTATACTCCATTTTTTCAATAATGTCATAAACTAAATGGGTTTTACCAAAAGAAGTACTTGCAGATAAAAAATATCGATTTTGCTTGTCTTTTCTAAACTTATCTAATATTTCTTTTTGGTATCTATGAAGTTTATAATTTTTAGATAAATACAATGAACTTTCATTCATTAGAGAAGCCATTGTTGTCATATCACAGGTATTGATAATTGTATTCTGTCCAAATTTTTTATTTAATATATCATAATAGTGAGGAATTCCAACGACATTTGAAATATACCTCATAAATTTTAATTCTGATTGAGTTATTTCTTGATTTTTTAACTTGTCAAAATAATCACATACGATTTTTATTAATTTGGATTCATCCATTCTATTATCTTGATATTCATTTATAGCTTTTACGACAGAACTTGCTTCTTTTCTTCTATCCATTTAAGAACCTCTTTTTTTATTTCCTTTACTTCATGCACAGGAAGAAGTATGAAAAATATTGAATATGGGATATCTAAACTGCATTTATAACTACTGTAATTGCTTTTTATATAGTTAACAACTTTGACAATATTGGATTCATAAGTTGATGAATTTGCTCCATATACCAATAAAATTGGATACATTAATTTTATATTATATTTTCTTATTTGTTCAATAAGATTTATACCATTATATTTCCAATCTTCCAAAATCTGTTTGATAATATTTGCATTCGGCTTTATCGCTTCAATTTTATTATCGATAGAATAAAATGTATTACCTAAGTAATTTATAGATAATACTTTATCAATATTTTCCATAACACTGTTGATAGCAGTATTATGACTTTCATGAAATTTTACTTCGCCAAACCATAATTCTATTTGTCCATTATTGTCAAAAATGTGATAACTATCATATCCTTTTGTTTCAGAATTTTCCAGAGGATCAAAAAATCTTCCTCGTGCGATAAAGGAGTCTTTTCCATATAAAGCCTTTAATATTGTACACAGTAAAACTTCACCAAAAAAACCTGCCTTAGTATTTGAATCATTATCGATCTCATCCTTAATGTACTTTATTTTATTTGATAATGCTGCAGCATGCATATTTTGTAATTTATTATAATCATTCTTTGGAAAGGTTTCATACGAATATTCAATAATAGAATTATAAATTATTTTAACTAAATCTTCATTATTAATACAACTAAAACAATTATCATCTTGTGTAGATAAGCATATTCTTTCTATTTCATGCTCTTTACAAGGAAGAGCATATTTAAAAATTATAGTTTTTTCGATTAACTCTTTTAACTTATCTCTCATCTTTAATCTCTATATTTGTTAATTACTTCTACAATCTTTTTTTAAATAATTTTGAAACGTTAACCCCTGTTGCTATAAGTGATATGTATTCTATAACTACAATTTAAAATTCTGAAAAATTATTTTTTAAATATTCCAACTTTTTACATAACTTTTGTTTTAATACTATTGTTAGAAAAAATTTTCATTACTTATTTTTCAAGCTTTCTCTATAGCAATTTATAAAAGTAGCATAAATATTTAGAAAATATAACCCATATTTCCTTAATTAATTATTAACTTGTATACTCTTTTCTTATATTTTTAAGGTAATAATACTTATTAACAATTTTATCTACTAAAATACCATTCACCTTCCTTTTTGAGAATATTTTACCCTCTTAAATTTTTAATATATATAATACTGAATATAAATTTAAAAGAACTAACTATTCTTTGAATATAACTCGTTAGTTTATCTTATTATATATATCATTTTTATTTTTATAATAAAAATAAATAAAAAATTAATATTTTAAAGTTAAGTGAATTAAATGCTAAATTTTTATTTAAAAATATTATTAATATATTTATAAATAAAAATTCATATAACTTTCATCTATTGTGTCTTGTTCGATTCCTATGTAGCGAAGCGTTACTGATGGCGAGGAGTGGTTAAAGATTTTTTGTAGGAGTACTATATCATTATATTTTTTATAATGATGATACCCAAAAGTCTTCCTCAAAGTATGTGTTCCGATTCTTTCCTTCACCCCGACGGCTTGTGCTGCTTTATTTAAAATTCTATATGCCTGTGCTCTATCAAGCCTGCATTGTTTCTGAGTATAAAAAAGTGGTTGCTCACTCGGCAAACCCTCTACAAATAAATTAATCTCCTCTTTCAAAAATCTATTAAGCGGGAATTTCTTATACTTATTAGTCTTTTTCTCTCTTATTTCAATATAATCTCGGCCCTTTACATCCCCAATATCAAGCGATAAGATATCAGATATTCTTAGTCCTGTATTTATCCCAAAACTAAAAAGCAGTGCATCTCTTGGCTTTTTTGCCAAATATTTTTTAATCTTTTGAATATCTTCTAGCTTTTTTATAGGTTGTACTACATTCATTTTCAAACTCGTCTAATCACAGACAATGATTGCTTCTTTCCTGTAAAAAGTAAAGTCAAATGACACAAAATTTAAACACTATTTAAACGGTATTTAAACAGCGTTCAAAAAGTGTTCAAAAATTTCGGCAATGTTCAAAATATACTTACACCTGCAAAAATTTCATTCACCCCTACCCACATATATTTACCCTCAAAATACAACATAACTTCATTTTGATGTATTTTGGTAAACTAAAATTCTTTTAACAATTTAGTACAATTTTTTTGTACTACCGATAAAATATCTTTTCCTATTTTATTGTCAAAGCTGTTTATCACATCCTCAACAATAATTGGGAGGATTTCACATTGATTTTTTATAACTTTTTTTAACTGAGTAAAACTAATATCATTGTCATTTGCCAGTTTTTCAAAATGCCTCAATAAAATCTCATCATGTTTATAATGTCCGCCGAGTTTCATTGCCATTTTATTTGATAATTCAGGATAAACTTGAGAGCATAAAATATCGTATGCAGGTGCAAATTTTATTTCTCCATTGTCATAATGCAGTATAGAAAAATTCTTGCCATGTGCATCATTATTTCCTATCAAGTAATTAAAAATCATCAATTGAATAAATTGGTTAATTGCAACTGCTGGTTGAGATGTGGCTCTTAAAATTTCAAAACATCTTTTAAAATCAACACCGCCTTCGGCTTGGTATTTGTACGCGCTTGGAATGTTGGAGGCCTGACAAAAATCTTCCTGATGAATTCTTTTTATTTTATTGTCAATTATTTCTCTATCGTATCTTTGAATTAAAAAGAATTTTGTCTTATTTGCATAACCGATTTTAACATCGGGCACGTTTATGTCCAATGCTTTAGCAGTTTTTATACAAATAAATTCATTTTCAATGGTTTCATTAAATCCGTTTATTGCTGGTTTTAAAATATGGCTTGTCGGTACATTACTTTTGGGAATTCCTATTTGCCCGTCAACAACAATTACTGAGGTTTTATCCTGTGCGCCGGCTAAAGATAACCGCATATCTTCAAGTCCTGTTGCCAATGGTTTTTGTGGAAGTTCATTTATAAATTTTTCAAGTGCATTTTCTTCTAATGCCGTATAATCAATTTCATAAGCTTCTTGCAAGTATTTTGAAGGTGTTTGTTCATCAGAACTGTCAAAAAATGAAACAGCACCCGCACAGTCATAACCTATTGCTTGCAAAATTGAAAAATCGTTTTTGG
>CALUXV010000041.1 GCA_944324835.1 Candidatus Gastranaerophilales bacterium | reverse complement strand
CAACTGAGCTACTTCCGCATTAAAAATTATTCACTTGTCATGAAGTTTCTCAGTTGGTAGAGGGATTTTTTAAATACGCTCCACAAGCTCCGCTAGGGCAACTGAGCTACTTCCGCATTAAAAATTATTCACTTATTTAAATTTAAATTTCAATGTAATATTATCCTAAAATAAATATAACTATTTTTCAAGTAAAAAATTTAATTCTTAAAGGTGATTATTTTTATAAATAAATAACTCTTTAGAATGATACAACAACCCCAAAAACTTGTTAAACTATATAATGTAAGTTAGTTGCAACTGGGTATTTTTCTAGATTGAAAACAAAATTTATTTTTGACTTGAGGAGTGACTGGCTTACACTTTTAAAACCAACTATTAACAAATTGATATATTGATAGTTAATTATGCCTTTAATAAGCCTTGGAGGCTTTTTTTTATTATCTGGGTAATTAACAAAAAAAAGAGTAACTATTTATTAGCTACTCAAAATAATTTCCCACAATATTATTCTTTTTTAATCGACTATATTCACTCTGCCTGTTTGATTTATTACAATCGGCTTGTTTTGGTGTTTAATATAGTCGCATACCAGTTTATCCTTATCAAAATCAAATACCTTTTCTTCACGACCTACATAATTTAATGAAGATACTTTATCGCCGCCTCTCATTACAAAGGAATCAGCCGCAATGCGATAAGTTTTTGTTGTACTCGGATTTTTTATATTTATTGGGGTTTCTTTTCCATCATTGTCTACTTTAGACATTGATAGCAATTCTCCGTCTGATTTTCTGACCGTATACTTTAATCCTGATACCGCAAATAAGCCTGGTCTTGAATTTACTAATGTCTTGGCAGTAAATTTAAAAGCATCAACCAAATCTTTTTCTGTTACGTTTGCTATAACCATTTCATTATGGAATGGCGAAATCATTTTTGCATCCAATCTTGTAAATGTACCCGGAGCAAATGTCGAGCGCAAGTTTGCAGAATTTAAAAATGCAATCTCAACCCCCAATTCATTTTTAATTGCATCAGCAACAAAATTTGCCTGTGGGTTTTCTTGGATTAACTTATTTTCAGGTTCCGGCAATACTGATTGAATATAGCCGACTTCTTCATTGTTTGGCATATCAGCTTCCAGAAGTGTTTGATAAATTAAATTTCGTCCATATTTATTAGTCGGAATAATATTATTTTGTACTGATTTTATTACACCATTATCATCAAATTCAACATTTAGCATTCCAAAATAATCACCGTCTTTACCACCATTAGTTATAACAACAGGTTCTCCTGATTTTGAAGTCAAAAGGTTTTCACCAGGAGTTACGTCTTTTACAAGGTTATGAGAGTGACCGCCTATTATTACATCTACTCCCGACAAATTTTTTGCTGCAATTTGGTCGTTTTTATAGCCCATGTGTGACAGAAGAATAACGTGTTTTATACCGGCTTTCTCCATTTTCTTTTGTTCTTCTTGAACACCTTTTATTGTATCTTCCAGATTATCTACTTTGCAATCATCATAATAGTCTGCATGGGTATATCTATCATTCATATCTATTGGTGAAACCCCAATTATTCCGACTTTTTTACCCTTGATTTCGGTTACTATTGAATTTATGAATCTGTCATTAATCGGAGCTTTATTTGTTTCTCTATACAATCTTTCTGCTTCTTTAGGGTCAGAGATAACTTGTCTGTAATTTACATCTACAAGTTTTGTTTTCAAATCTTTTGTCAGATTCATGAATGTTTTTTGGTCCATATCAAGTTCATGGTTACCAACCGGCGATGCGTTAATATTTGCAAGATTCATATATTTTGCAACACCTTTATTAAGGTGAATATTTTTTTCATCCCCTAAAAAATTATCCCCGCCTGACAAACGTATATCGCAGCTTTGAAGCGGTAATATCGTCCGTTCCATCTTGGTTAACTGACCATGAAAATCATTAATGTATCCGATACTAAAAGTAGTTGTTGCAGCTTTCGACTGCTCATTCATCTGTGTTTTTTGAGTCGCACTTGCTTGCCTGTTTGCTGCAGGTTGTGTTGTGGCTGCACGAAATCTAATATTGTTTGAGAAATTATTTATAATCATACTACACCTGCTTATTTAAAGCAGGTAATCTTATTTTTTTGTTAGTTTATTAATATTTTGTTACATTGAAAGATACTTTAAACATTCTCTTAATAATTCTTCTGAATCATTAGGATTTCTTAGTTTTGAAATAACAACGGATATTGCTGTTTTAATCTCATCATATTCATACCCTAGAGATTGCAGAATTGCAAATGTATCCTGTGTTGCCTGAGATTCAATTATTTTAGAATCTTCAGACTTAATAGGAGTAATATTTGCTTTTATTAATTTATCTCTTAATTCCAGTATGATTTTTTGTGCAAGTTTTGTACCGACACCTTTTGCAAGTGTTAGTTCCTTGTAATCTTCATTAATAACAAGAGATATAAGATTACAAGCATCAAATTTGCCTAAAAGAGCCAGCCCCATTTTTGTTCCAACTCCAGATACTGATGTTAAAATTTTAAAAATATCTCTTGTTTCTTTGGCTAAAAAACCACATAAAAACATTGAATCCTCTTTGTGTATCAATGTTGTATAGACTTGTATTTCAGAATGAATATCCGGTAGTAGAGAATAATCTATTTCGGATGTTTCTATCCTGTATCCGATTCCATTTATGTCTACAACCAGAAAATAACCCGTTTGAGTAGATATTTTATCTGCCAGAACTCCTTTTAAATATTCAAACATGCATATCTCCTTGAGATTAATTCGTTTGTTTTCTTCCGAACTTCTTTATCAATTTCGAAAATTGTATCAATATCCGGATTACTAATATGTTCAAAATTAGAATAAATATCTTCTGTTATTTGATAGATATCGTATAATTTGATTTCACCTCTTAAAAATGCAAAAACAGCTTCTTCGTCAGCTGCATTTAACACAACTGTTGCAGAGCCGCCTGTTCTTCCTGCATTATATGCCAAAGATAAGAATTTAAACTTATCGTAATCAGGTTTTTCAAAATCCAATCGCGCAATATCTGCAAAACTGAAAGATTTTGATTTGATACCTTCAAATCTTTCCGGATAACAAATAGCATACTGTATTGGGATATGCATACTAGGCAGTCCTATCTGCGCAATTACACTTCCGTCAACGTATTCAATTGCTGAATGTACAACACTTTGAGGGTGGATAACCACATCAATGTTATCATAATCCATATCAAATAAGTGATGAGCTTCAATGATTTCAAGCCCTTTATTCATTAAAGTTGCGCTATCAACAGTTATTTTAGGCCCCATATTCCATCTGGGATGTGCAAGCGCTTGTTCAACTGTTGCATTTTTCATATCTTCAACAGTTTTATGTAAAAAAGGACCGCCGGAGGCTGTAATAATAAGTTTTGATACCTGCGAAATATCTTTTATACATTGGTGAATTGCACAATGCTCGCTATCAACAGGAATTATAGAAACCCTGTTTTCTTTTGCAAGTTTCATCACTATATCACCGGCCATAACAAGTGTTTCTTTATTGGCTAAAGCAATATTAATTTTATTTTTAATTGCTGTAAGTGTCGGTTTCAAGCCTATTTTACCGGAGCACGCCATTAGAATTATATCATTTTGGGTATTAGAACAAATTTCTTCTAAGCCCTCTTGTCCTATAAGAACATTATCACATCCGATAACTTTATCTGCATCTTTTGATACAGAAACATATTTAGGGTGGAATTTTGCTATTTGTTCATTAATTTTATCAATGTTTGAACCTGCTGCAAGTGCAAGTATTTCAAACCTATCCCCTAATTTTTCTATCACTTCTAAGGCTTGAGTTCCAATTGAACCTGTTGAACCAATAATACTTATCTTTCTCTTCATAGTTTAATTATATCCCAAAAAGTTAATAAAGCGGAATTTAAAAATCCCGCTTTACCAGTTATTTAACATCTTGTTTAATGATTATCAGATTATTTATAACTTTCATTGCAACAGTCGGAAGAACTACATGTTCAAGTCCATCAGCAATAGAAAGAATGCCGCCGGCTTTTAACGTTACATCTTCACCTTTATATTGAAAAGTGTATTCTGTATCTCTATCTGATCTGATTGTTATTTGATTTTCTGACATTTTAATAATTTCCTCTTATTCCAAAAAATTACACCAAAGACAGGATAACCTATCTTTGGTGTGTTTTAATCCTATGACTAGTCAAAAACGTATCCGATGATTGCTGCTTCTCTAGCCTTTTTAACAGCTTTAGCAATCATTCTTTGGTGTCTTGCACAGTTTCCTGTTACACGTCTAGGAATGATTTTGCCTGCTTCTGTTAAATATCTTTTAAGTTTTGCAGCATCTTTGTAATCAATACTGTCAACGTGATCTGCACAGAAGCTGCAGCTTTTACGTTTTTTTCTGTCTTGTTCTTGTCTTGCCATTGTTTTATTTTTGCCTTTCTAGCCTATTTTTTTTATTACTATTTACATTACTTATTTATAAAACGGGAAAACCCTAGAACGGGATTTCTTCTTCTCCGATTAATTCTTCAGAGAATTCTTCTTCTGCGAATTTTGAAATTTCACTGCTTGATTGAACCGGAGCAACAGATGATGATGCCCCCATTTTTTCAATTGCTCCTGCATCAATTTCAAAAATCTTACGTTCTGAACCGTCTTCCATTTTAGCATTAGCAGTTTGTAATCTACCTTCTACTAAAATTTTATCACCTTTCGAAATGCTTTCCAAAACAGGCTCAAGTATTGTTCTTGTAGACAATACTCTAATGAGTGTTTCCTCTCTATCACCAATATTTAATATTAATGAATATACAGCAACATTATTTTGAGTAAAGCGCTTTTCCGGTGCTCTAAAAACCGTACCTGTTACAACGGATTTTGCAATTGTCATTTAATTATACCTCTTGAGCTGTTTTTTCATAAGCCATAAACATAGTTCTTAAAACACTATCGTTAAGTCTTAATTGTCTTTTAAAATCAGCAACTTTAGCTTCATCCAAAGATAATACAAAGTTTACAAAGAAACCATCTCTAAAATTGTTAATTTCATATGCTAATTTTTTACGACCCATTTTGTCAGTTGAATTTACGCTGCCTTTTAATGCTTCAACATCAGATGTTAATTTAGCAACTAATTTATCAATTTCTTCTGCATCAGTGTTTGGTTTATATACAACCAATAATTCGTATTGTTTCATATTTATATTTCTCCTTATAATTCTAGTATATTTAAAATACTACCATAAACATAAGAATTACAATACATATTCAGCATAAAAATTATAATTTGCCGGTCCAATTAAATAGATATCACTTTTTTTATTGTGCTCATAACCAGTCCAGTCAACTGTTACAACACCACCTGGCAAATTCACCTTAACTTTACAGTCTGTTAAGTTATTTAATACCCCCATAACAACTGCAGCACAAGCACCGGTACCGCAAGCTAAAGTAATTCCACAGCCCCTCTCATATACACAAAAATCTATTTCCTCACGAGAACGTATATTTACAAATTCAACATTTGTATGTTCCGGGAACAGTGGATGACATTCTAAATCCGGGCCATATAACTTTGCCATTTCATAAACATTTTCTTTAGTAAAGATAACACAATGAGGGTTACCCATTGATACCGCATTTGCTTTAAATGTTCGACCTTTAGCCTCAATATCAAAATTAAATATATCAGTTCCTCTAAATGGAATTCTGGCGATTTCAAATATAGGTTTTGACATATTAACACTTACCAGATTACAATCAAGCACTTCCGGACATATAACCCCTGCACCTGTCATAACAGAAAACTGTTTTTTGTTTACAAGACCATTATCAACAACATATTTTGCAAAACATCGCATTCCATTACCGCACATTTGTGCAGTTGAGCCGTCAGAGTTATAAAAATACCATTCAATATCAGTTTGACGGTTTCTTGGGAGGCTTGGAATTATCATACCATCAGCACCAACTCCAAAATGCCTGTCACATAACTTTACTGCCAAATCAGCCATTGACATATTAGTTTTATCATATTCACGTTTGTCAATGATTACAAAATCATTGCCACAACCATTCATTTTGGTAACTCTTATTGTCTCTTCCATAACATTCTCCTGATTATCGTTTTATTATACAGCAATAAGAGAAAAACGTCTATTCTTTAATTCATGTCTATCTTCAAACATATCTATATCAGTTGAATAGATTTTAACAAATTTATCATATTTCATAAGATAAAGAGAGGTTAGAATTTTATCATTTATATTTATGATTGAAATCTGTCTATAACGACTTAATTTTTCAAACATCATAAAAAATTTATTTGAACAAGTATTAACAATACTCAAATCAAATGCAACTTGCTTATCTTTAGGCATAGACCTATAAGCAATCCCCAGAAAATCTGCCATTTCCGGGGTTATTTCGTGACAGTCAGGATTTAGGATGTAGTGAGTTGGAGTTGAATAAATTTTCATATTATTATTCTAACTTATTATTAAAATAATATAATTATCCTAAATTATGAAAAAACTATAACTAAAGTTAGAATTTTATCTTGTCAAATTATAAAAAAGCGGAGCGACTTTATGCCGCTCCGCTTTTATTATTTATACATACAATAACTATTCAATAATTGTATCGTCTGAAATCAAATCAGGAGAACCAAACATTCCTTCAATTTCTTCAAGGATTGCAGCCGGTTTTCTTGCTTGATTACGCTGTGCAGCAGCTCTCTTTTGAGCTTCTCTGTCCCTTTCTTCACTTGCAAAATTTAAGTGGTGGAAACCAGTACCTGCAGGTATTAAACGACCAATAATAACGTTTTCTTTCAAACCTCTCAACAGGTCTTTCTTACCTTCCACTGCAGCTTCTGTCAAGATTCTTGTTGTTTCTTGGAATGATGCTGCAGAAATAAAGCTTTCTGTATTCAATGATGCTTTGGTAATACCTAACAACATATGTTCACAAACAGCTTCTTCTCCGCCACGTTCACGAACTTCTTTATTTGCATTTTCGAAAGTTTGGACTTCAATTAACTCACCAGGTAACAAGTTAGTATCACCAGGTTCAACAACTTTTACCTTCTTAGTCATCTGACGAACAATTATTTCGATATGTTTATCCGCAATTTCAACACCTTGTGAACGATATACACGTTGTACTTCATCTACAAGATACTGTTGAGCAGCCTCAGGTCCGCAAAGTCTGATTACGTCATGAGGATTCAAAGGACCGCTAGTCAAAGGCTGACCTTTTTTAATTTGTTGTTTATTTTGAACAACAATGCTTGCATCAATTGCAAATTTGATTTCTTTTCTTCCTTCTTCTTCTGATACTAAGAATAATCTAGGAACTTCATCTTCAATTTCAATTTCTGCAACACCATCATGTTCAGCCAAGATTGCACAATCTTTTGGTTTACGGCCTTCTAACAACTCTTCTACACGAGGCAAACCTTGAACGATGTCACCGGTTTTTTGTCTTTCGTAAAGCAATGTTGCCAGAATATCACCACGCAATACCAGTGATTGAGCTTCAACCTGTAACTGAGTACCCGGGCTGATTAAATAAGGTCTACCGTTTCTGATTGTAACTGAACCTTTTCCAACAGAAATGACTTGACCTGAAACAGGTGACACATCACCGCCATCAGAAAGAATTGAATCCATTTTTACAAATTGACCTTCTTTAACTGATGCTTTACCTTTCAAATCAACCTTTGTTTCAAATTCTTCTGAATGTAATAACAATCTTCTGATATCTCCTTCTGTTGATTTAATAGAAGCAACACCATTATTGATTGCTAAAACTTCAGTTTTGGCAACCGGAGTTCTAGGTTCTATAACTTCACCGTTGTTTACAAGTAAAGCTGTTTGTAAAGATTGATTCATCTTAGAATTACCTTCTTGTTCACGACGAACAATTAAAGTTTCTAATACAACAATCTTCAATTGATTGTTTGAATCCAATTCTACCAAACCTTTGAGGTGAGATAAGTAACCTTGCATTTGCAGAACTAAACTTGTTCTTGTTAATGCAGCACCGTCAAGATTTCTGACTCTTGCACCATCTTTATATTGAAGTTGAGTTACAGGTACAACATCAATCAATTCATCCGAAGTATCAAATTTAATTGAAACATTTCTTGGTTTAACATCAAGAACTTGTACCGGACGAACAAGAATTTGAATTGGTTTTTCTTCTAAAGAATCTTCATCAATACCTAAAGATGTTGTATCGATTTCTTCATCTAAATCATCAATATCTAAATCGTCAAAATCAGATTCCATAATAGTTACAATAGAAGTTTCTTTTGCTTTGATACCCTCTGCAATAACTGTTCCTTTCGTAATTACAGAACCTTCATCAACTTTTAACTCATTAATATTTGCCAAAGAATGAACTTCACCAGGACGGATTGTTATTTCGTGGATTACATCATTAAATTCTTTGAACTCAACGATACCATCGATATGACAATAAACGTCTTTTACAACTTCAGTTCCGGCTGTAACAAATGTACCGTTATCAACCATTTTTAAAGTTGCATCTTTATTAATTTGGTGAATTTCTTCAGGAATAAATACTACGTTACCAGGAGTTGTAATGATTTGGTTTTCATCAACTTCAACACCCAAGTATCTGATTTCACCTGAAGATTCTACTGAATATTCATCATCAACAAGCTCTGCTATAACCATACCGTTTTCAACAGTAGTATCAATTGGAGCTTTAACAATGTATTTTTCTTCTGTATCTTCAACAGTCCAGAGTTGTTCTTTCTTAGTTTGTTCAAAAGTTGCGTTAGACGGAATCAAAGATGCAATAACAATTGTCAATTCTTTACCTTGAACAATCTTTTTAATCTTTTGTCCGTCAATTTTAACTTCTTCTGTAACTAAGTCTGCACCGTAACGAACTTCACCGCCGTGTTCACAAATCATCATTGTTTCAGCTAGTTCTTCACCTGTCTTAACTTTTTGACCGTCTTCAACAAGAATCTTAGAACCGCCAGGTAAGTTGTATACGTCACCGCCGATTACCCAAACAATACCTGATTTGTTTGCTATTCTTGAGATATTGCCTTGACGGTCTTTCTTTTCATCAGCAATAAAGTCTTCAAAATATACTTCACCTGATACATCAGATGTAATATCTTTTGTTGCTTTTTCTGTCAAACGGCTACCGTCACCTGATGATACAGGGTCAAATTCACAAAGTTTATAACCTTTTTTAACTTCCATACCGTCTGTAAAGTGAACAATCGCACCAGCAGGGATATGGTATTTCTTAGTGAACTTAGCACCTTTAACTTCAATATCGCCTTCAAATATAGCAACATTTACGATATCACCGTGTCTTGTTCTCAATTCTCTTGTTTTAATCTTAGATGTTACAGTACCTGCTTCAATTGTTTCAACAGTTTTCATAGCACCGGCACCTTTAAATACACCACCGGTGTGGAATGTTCTCATTGTCAACTGAGTACCAGGTTCACCAATTGATTGAGCTGCAATAATACCGATTGCTTCACCGACATCAACCAATTTTTGTGTTGTCATTGCCCAGCCGTAACATTTTTGGCAAACACCGTATTCAAGACCGCAGGTTAAACCTGATCTAACCTTTAATTCTTTTAAATCAAGGTGAGATATTTTCTTGATATCGTTTCTGTCCATTGTTGTATTTTTAGCAACCAGCAATGTTTTACCGTCTGTATCATAAATATCTTCTGCAACAGTTCTTCCTAATAATCTGTCGATTAGAGGAACAATAACTGCATCACCGTCTGTAATCGGTTTCATAGAAATGTATTTATCAGAACCGCAGTCTTCTGCACGAATAATAACATCTTGAGCAACGTCAACAAGACGACGGGTCAAATAACCTGAGTCAGCTGTTTTTAACGCTGTATCTACAAGACCTTTACGTGCACCGTATGAAGAAATGATGTATTCGGTAACTGACAAACCTTCTTTAAAGTTAGATTTAATCGGCAAGTCGATAATCTGCCCTTGTGCGTCGGCCATCAAACCACGCATACCAACTAATTGTGATACCTGTGATAAGTTACCTCTCGCTCCGGAGAACGCCATCATATAAACCGGGTTCAATCTGTCAAAGTTTTCAACAACCTGATCTGTCAATTTTGATGTTGTTTCCGACCAGGTATCGATAACTTTTGTATATCTTTCTACTTCTGTAATTTCACCTTTTAAATATCTGTGTGTAGACTTTTCAATCTCTTTTTCAGCTTCTTCTAACAATGCTTTCTTAGAATCAGGAACTGACAAGTCCGCAATTGAAATAGTTACACCTGATTTTGTTGCATATTTGTAACCTAAGTTTTTCAAAGTATTTGCAAGTTCAGCAGTCTTAGCTCCGCCGTATTCCAAATAAATTTGAGACAGAAGGTTTTTCAATCCGCCCTTATCCATTTGTTTATTGATAAACTCAGGAACTTGTTTTGTATGTGTATATGTGTTTTCCATTTTCTATATTTCCCTTATCTTTTAACTAAACCTACACCAGAGCTGACCTTACTGCTTCGTTGAAGATAATTCTTCCGGCAGTAGTTTCAATTCTCTTACCATGTTCATCACGAACAATAATCTTGTCGTGAAGATCAATTACCCCTACTTCTAATGCAGAAATTGCATCAGCATAATTGTAGAAGTAACCTTTTGGTTCCATGTCCGGTTTTTCCAATATAGTCAAGTAATACATACCCAATACCATGTCTTGAGATGGTGTAATAATAGGTCTGCCGTTTGCAGGAGCAAGGATATTGTTTGTTGCTAACATTAACATTCTTGCTTCTGTTTGTGCCTCAATTGAAAGAGGTACGTGAACAGCCATTTGGTCACCATCGAAGTCAGCGTTGAATGCTGTACATACTAATGGGTGCAATTGAATTGCTCTACCTTCTACTAATTTAGGTTCAAATGCTTGAATACCAAGTCTGTGAAGGGTTGGTGCACGGTTCAATAATACAGGGTGACCGTCAATAACCTCTTCTAAGATATCCCAAACGACTTCTTCCGAACGTTCGATTTTCTTCTTAGCAGACTTAATATTTTGAACATAACCGCGTTCAATAAGTTTGTTTACAACAAACGGCTTAAATAATTCGATAGCCATTTCTTTTGGTAAACCGCATTGGTTCAATTTTAATGAAGGACCAACAACGATTACTGAACGACCAGAGTAGTCAACACGTTTACCTAACAAGTTTTGACGGAAACGGCCTTGTTTACCTTCAATAATGTTAGATAGAGATTTTAACGCTCTGTTATTTGGACCAACAACAGTTCTTCCGCGTCTGCCGTTATCAATCAGGGCATCAACTGCTTCTTGTAACATACGTTTTTCGTTTCTTACAATGATTTCAGGAGCACCCATTTCCAATAATCTTTGCAAACGGTTGTTTCTGTTGATTACACGTCTGTATAAGTCGTTCAAGTCAGATGTAGCAAATCTGCCGCCGTCTAACTGCACCATTGGTCTCAAATCAGGCGGTGTAACAGGAAGTACATCCATTATCATCCAGGTTGGATCAGTTTCAGATGAAATCAATGAATCCAACAATCTTAATCTCTTGATTAATTTACCTTTACGTTGAACTGAAGTTACATGACCTGCAAGTTCTGTTCTGATTTCTTCTGCAAGTTCTTTGATATCGATTTCTGATAACAATTCTTTGATTGCTTCTGAACCGATACCAACCTTTAATTCAGATTCTTCATTTTCAGCCATATAGTCTTCGTATTCTTCTTCTGATAACAGTTGAAGTTTTTTGAACGGACTATCAGCAGGATCCATTACAACGTAATTATTAAAGTAAATAATTTGTTCAAGATCTTTTAACGTCATATCCAAAAGTAAACCAAGATAAGAAGGAATACCTTTTAAGAACCAGATGTGAGAAACAGGAGCAGCAAGTTTAATGTGTCCCATTCTGTGACGTCTTACTTTTGAATCAGTAACTTCTACGCCGCATCGTTCACAAATGATACCTTTGTGACGTACTCTTTTATATTTTCCGCAGAAACATTCCCAGTCTTTTGTAGGTCCGAAGATTCTTTCACAGAATAGACCATCACGTTCCGGTTTTAATGTTCTGTAGTTAATTGTTTCAGGTTTTGTAACCTCACCGTATGACCATTTTAAGATTCTCTCCGGTGAAGCTATACTTATTCGTATATAATCAAAATAATCAATACTTGTAGACATTTATTTCTCCTTATATTTCGCCTATGGTTGTTGATGTATCAAAGAAATTGATATTTAATAACTCGGAATCAATATCAGAAAGTGTTCTTTTTGGAGCAGACTTTCTCATATCATCCATATCTGTCATTAAGTCAACTTCTACGCCATCTTTCTTAGCAACCGTAATGTCTAAACCTATACTTTGAAGTTCTCTTACC
Organism: Candidatus Gastranaerophilales bacterium; assembly: GCA_944324835.1. GTDB lineage: Bacteria > Cyanobacteriota > Vampirovibrionia > Gastranaerophilales > Gastranaerophilaceae > UMGS1585. The sequence goes on along the minus strand of CALUXV010000041.1, from coordinate 3,432 downwards.
AATACCTTGAATGATTCAGGAATACCAGGTCTAGGGATATTATCACCCTTAACGATTGATTCGTATGCTCTGTTTCTTCCGTTAACATCATCGGATTTGATGGTAAGCATTTCTTGTAAAGTATATGCTGCACCGTAAGCTTCTAATGCCCAAACTTCCATTTCCCCGAATCTTTGGCCACCGAATTGTGCTTTACCACCTAATGGTTGTTGAGTTACTAATGAGTAAGGACCGGTACTTCTTGCGTGAATCTTATCATCAACAAGGTGGACAAGTTTCAAGATGTATGATAAACCAACCGCAACAGGTCTGTCGAATCTTTCACCTGTACGACCGTCTATCAAATAAACTTTACCGTCTTCTCTTACCCAGTCACAGCCTGATTCTTTTATACCACGTAAAAGTTCAGCCTTAGTAACTATTTCTGATTGGTTTTCACCGTATCTTTCGTCGAAAGAAGGTGCTTCGTAGTGTTCGCCGGTCAAATATGCCGCTAAACCTAACAAGCATTCGTAAGTTTGACCAACGTTCATACGTGAAGGAACACCCAGAGGGTTTAACACGATATCTACCGGAGTACCGTCAGGTAAGAATGGCATATCTTCTTTTGGAAGAATTCTTGAAACGATACCTTTGTTACCGTGTCTACCTGATAATTTATCACCTACTGATACTTTACGTTTTTGAGCAATGTAAACTCTAATAACCGTATTAGCTCCAGGAGGTAATTCATCACCTTTTTCTCTGTCGAATACTTTAACATCAAGTACTCTGCCGCCTTCTCCGTGAGGAACACGAAGTGAATTGTCTTTTACATCTCTTGCTTTTTCAGCAAAGATTGCTCTTAAAAGTTTTTCTTCAGGCGGATGTTCAGATTCACCTTTCGGTGTTACTTTACCAACCAATATATCATCTGCATAAACTCTTGCCCCGATACGTACAATACCTCTTTCATCAAGATGTCTAAGAGCATCTTCTGAAACGTTCGGAATTTCACGTGTAATTTCTTCAGGCCCGAGCTTTGTTTGTCTTGCATCTATTTCCAATTTTTCGATGTGTAATGATGTAAAGATATCATCGTGTACACAACGTTCTGAAAGTAAGATCGCATCTTCGAAGTTATATCCTTCCCAAGGCATATAAGCAACTAAGATGTTTTTACCTAACGATAACTCACCACAGCTTGTAGAAGCACCGTCGGCAATTACATCACCTGCATATACCTTGTCGCCTTCGTGAACGATAGGTCTTTGGTTAATACAAGTATCCTGGTTAGATCTTACATATTTCATTAATGTGTAAAGGTGAGCTTTACCGTGAACGTCACGGATAACAATTTCTTCACCGACTACACGTTCTACAGTACCGTCTACATCAGATATAATAACCATACCTGAGTCTTTAGCGGCTCTAGCTTCAAGCCCTGTACCTACAACCGGTCTTTCGGTAATCAATAAAGGTACTGCTTGACGCTGCATGTTTGAACCCATCAGAGCACGGTTCGCATCATCGTGTTCGATAAACGGAATAACAGATGTTGCAACCGAGATAATCTGAATAGGACAAACACCGACATAGTCAACTTTTGAAGATTCGCACATTGTAAATTCAGAACGGTATCTGACAGGAACCTGTGCATCTTTAAAAGTATTATCCTTGTTTAATTTAACGTCTGCAGGAGCACAACGGAAGTTTTCATCTTCGTCTGCTGTCATATAAACAACATCTTCTGTAACCTTACCGTCTTTTACAACAAAGAACGGAGATTCAATGAAACCGTATTCGTTAACTCTTGCGTGAGTAGCTAATGAACCAATCAAACCTGCGTTCGGACCTTCCGGAGTTTCTACCGGACAAATACGACCGTAGTGAGAAGGGTGGATGTCACGAACAGCAAATCCTGCTCTTTCTCTTTGCAAACCGCCAGGCCCTAAAGCTGAAATACGACGTTTGTGAGTCAATTCAGCCAGCGGGTTGGTTTGGTCCATGAACTGTGACAACTGTGAACTTCCGAAGAATTCCTTCAAGGAAGCTACAAGAGGTTTTGTATTCAATAAGTTCAATGGTGTTAATGTTTCAGAATCTTGAAGAGTCATTCTTTCTTTAACAATTCTTTCGATTCTTGATAAACCAACTCTGAATTGGTTTTGTAACAATTCACCGACTGAACGGATTCTTCTGTTTCCTAAGTGGTCGATATCATCCAATGTTCCTTCATCGTAAGTCAAGTTGATTAAGTACTCGATTGATGCAACGATATCTTGAACAGTTAATGTTCTTTGGTTCTTAGAAATGTTTAAGTTTAATTTTTTGTTTAATTTATAACGGCCTACACGTCCGATATCGTATTTCTTTTCATCAAAGAAACGTGATTCTAAGATTTGACGTCCGCCTGCTGCTGATGCAGGGTCACCCGGTCTTAATTTTTTGTATAAATCAATTAAAGCATCATCTGTTGTTTCTGTTGTATCTTTATCCAAAGTTTTCTTTAAGAAATCAAAGTGAGTGAATAAAGATTCCATTTCGTTAACTGTGATACCCATAGCTTTTAAAACAGTTGTAGCTAAGATTTTTCTGTTCTTGTCTATCTTCATGTAGATTAAATCGTTAGCATCTGTTTCGATTTTCAACCACGCACCGCGGTTTGGAATCATTGTTGCGTTATATAAACGTTTACCGGTAGGTGATACTTCACGTTTGAAATAAACACCAGGAGAACGAACGATTTGAGATACGATAACACGTTCTGCACCGTTTACAATGAATGTACCTTTGTCAGTCATTGTAGGGATATCACCGATGTAAACTTCTTGTTCTTTAATTTCACCACTGTCACGGTTAACTAAACGAACCATTACACGAAGCTGTTTTGCATAAGTAGCATCGTGAATTCTTGCTTCTTCTATAGTATATTTAGCATTATCAAAAGTGTAATTCGGCAAGAAGTGTAATTCTAAACGTCCTGTATAGTCTTTAACAGGGCTGAATGCTAATAACTCCTCTTTCAATCCTTCCTTTAGGAACCATTCAAAAGATTTCTTTTGAATGTCAATTAAGTCAGGCAAATAATCCAATTTGGTAGCTGGAATACCCATTGGAGTGACTCTTTTTGCGTATTTTGTTGTCGACATTAATTTACCTCGTCTATCTATATATGTACGTACTTAAAAAAACATTGGTTAATATAGGCTGTTTCGCTTTATAAATATAGCCTCTGACACTACATTTACCATTCAAAGCATGACAATACCCCACACTTTGAGCATGTTACAATATCGTACTACTTCAAGCAGCAGAGTCAAGCAGAATAAATGTATAAATAACAATTAATCTTAATAATTTTTAATAAATGTAATAAAAGTAGTAACTTCGCACACCTTTATAATTTGATGTTATACATAATACACTTTTTTCTAAAATTTTGCAAGTGGG
>CALUXV010000040.1 GCA_944324835.1 Candidatus Gastranaerophilales bacterium | reverse complement strand
ATTAGTTTTTTGTATTTTTACAATTAAAACTTTAAAGTTTGGAGAAATCTTGTTATTAAGTTCATGCCAGCCATCTTCATCAAATAAATACGAATATGAAATCGCATCTTTAAAATCTTTCAAATTTATATTATTAGATAAATCTTTAATATTAGTATCTGAAAGTGTTTTAGAACTATCTTTTAAGTTTTGTTCTTCAATATCATAACTTTTCCAACAATTCACATTATCACTTAAAACAATTACATAGCCTGTCATATTATTATCTTTCACAATAGATGAAATTTTGTTTAAATCTTTATAAAAACCATTTTTAACAGGGTTCGTAGACCTTTCTTGAGTACATTTTCTGTTGTACTTTAATTCAATAAGATATCTAATATCGTCAAGTTTGAAACGGCCGCTTTCTTTGCCAGGATTATTACCTAAAACCAAATCAATTTTATACCTATTTATATAATGTTCAGCTTTTATCGTTAAATCACTTTTTAATGATAAATATTTATATAATGATGCTTGAAAATCACCTTCCGAACAAAAGTTAAGTTGTTCATGTTCAAAAAAGTTTACGATATTTTGTTCAATGTTGTCCATATTCTAAATTCCTTTTACAATTATTGGATCTATATTAATATAAAAACTGGAATTCCTAAAAACAATGGGCGATACTGGACTGTCTTGTATTTCCTCCACGCTCACAGAGTTTCGCCTGCGGAGCCATGCTCCTGTTGGCTCAATCTGTTCGCTATCCGGACTAACTCCTTGCAGTCGTGTCGTCCGTACGGAAATCCGTTCAAACCAGGCAAAGCTCCGCTTTGCAGGTTCTCGTCCTGCAGGGGGTAAATGATATATGAAGTAAATTACTTAAACGGTAACATAATCTTTTCTTTTTGGTTACTTTTTCTTTTTAGTAAAGAAAAAACACTGGGCGATACTGGACTGTCTTGTATTTCCTCCACGCTCACAGAGTTTCGCCTGCGGAGCCATGCTCCTGTTGGCTCAATCTGTTCGCTATCCGGACTAACTCCTTGCAGTCGTGTCGTCCGTACGGAAATCCGTTCAAACCAGGCAAAGCTCCGCTTTGCAGGTTCTCGTCCTGCAGGGGGTAAATGATATATGAAGTAAATTACTTAAACGGTAACATAATCTTTTCTTTTTGGTTACTTTTTCTTTTTAGTAAAGAAAAAACACTGGGCGATACTGGACTCGAACCAGTGGCCCTCTGAATGTCGTTCAGATGCGCTACCAACTGCGCCAATCGCCCTTATGTCTATTCAAGATATCTTTACGGCTACGTTCGTCAAGAAAGCATCAATTGGAGTTAAGACTGACAAATCTTAAACTGCCTTTCTATATTATAACAAAATCTAAAAAAGTTCAAACTTATTATTTAAAACACAAAAGGAGAGCTATGCCATAACAACATAACTCTCCTTTTTCTCGTATTTTATTTTATAAATTCAATGAGTATTTATTATTAATAGACATCATATCCATTGCAGAATACATATTATTTTGTGATGCCTGTATTGCTTGATAACTATTTGTTATGGTAGTAAGCTGTGCTTGATATGCTTGAGCCATCTGCCTTTCTGATGGATTTTCACTTGCAGCCATTGCTCTAATTTTATTAGTAATTTGTCTCAATACTTCATCAGCAGATGTGTTATTGTTTAGAACTAAACCCATCTTATTCGCAAGTGCTTTTGCGTCAGCCAATGTTTCTGTTTCTGAAGCATCAGCTTTCTTTTCTTCTGCACCTTGTGGCTGATTACCGGCCTTTGCAGCTTTCAATTTTTCAATCAACGCTTTAGCTTCACTTTCTGATGAAACAGATGAAATATTTACGCCAAGTGATTCCAATGTAACTTTGGTTGATGAACTAATATTATTTTGTTTTTGTTGTTGTGCTACTGAATTGATATCTGTCATAAAAGCCCCCTAATTATTTTAATTATTTTTTCAAATTTTTCCAATAATAAAATCTCATATTTTACAAATTAATACATCATGTGTTTAGATTAGATTACCATTTTTTGAATATAAAAAATACAGCCAGAATTATCAGTAAAAAACCAACTAAATAGTTCCATTTAAAACTTTCTTTTAAATATAATACTGAAAAAACAGAAAAAACTATTAGGGTAATTGCTTCTTGTATAGTTTTAAGCTGAGCAGCATTATAATATTGATACCCGATTCGATTTGCAGGAACCTGAAAACAATATTCAAAAAATGCGATTCCCCAGCTTATGAGAATTACGGCCCATAGTGCCGTAGAACGATGTTTTAGATGACCATACCAGGCAAAAGTCATAAACACATTTGATATCGTTAACATTATTATTGGTAAAATTGCATTCATACAATTAATGTATCACAAATATTCTTTATTGACTTGAAATATCCTTGTGCTAGAATAAGTGTGTATATTACAATTAATAAGGGAGGTAAAAATGTTAAAGTCTAGTGGCGTCAAAATTGTTGCAACGTTGGGGCCGTCTATTAATAATGAAGAAACTATTGAAGAATTAATCAATTCCGGAGCAAGCATGTTCAGAGTAAATTCTTCTCACTCTACTCCGGAAGAACATAAAGCAAATATTGAAATGGTTCGCAAAGTCGCAAAAAAATTACATACAAATACTGCGATATTATTAGATTTGCAAGGGCCTAAAATCAGAGTAGGAAACTTAAAAGAGCCAATTGAACTTGTTGAAGATTCAGAAGTTGAATTAAAACATTCTTTGGAACAAGTTGATAAAACTATTCCGGTTGATTATTCAGGTATCGCAAAAGATGTAAAAAAAGGCGATACCATTTATTTAGATGATGGAAAACTGGAATTATGTGTTGAATCATCTGATGGAACAATCGTAAAAGCAAAAGTTGTAAGAGGCGGCTTATTAAAACCTCGTAAAGGCTTAAATTTACCGGGCAGAACAGCAAGTTTATCTGCAATTACTCCTAAAGATATAGAATACATTAAACGTGCTCTCGATTGGAAAGTTGATTATCTTGCATTATCTTTTGTAAGAACCGGTGAAGATGTTCTTAAAGCTAAACACTGCATGGAAATGTACGGCGGATATATTCCAATTATTGCGAAGATTGAAAAACCTGAAGCGTTAGATAATATTGATGACATTATCAATCTTTCAGACGGTTTAATGGTTGCAAGAGGTGACTTAGGTATTGAAATTTCTCCGGAAAAAGTTCCTGCGGTGCAAAAGAAACTTATTAGAGAAAGCAATGCTAAAAACAAAATTGTTATTGTTGCAACTCAAATGTTGGAAACAATGATAGAACAACCTATTCCTACACGTGCAGAAACTTCTGACGTTGCAAATGCAATTATTGATGGTGCAGATGCAATTATGTTATCAGGTGAAACTGCAGTAGGTAAATACCCTGTAGATGCCGTTAAAATGATGACAAGTATTTCACAAAATCTTGAAGAAAATGGAATTGTAAGACACAATTATTTTTCAAGAAGAATGCAGGAATTTGATAATCACCAAGCATTTGCTATGTGTCAGGCAATGGTTACAATGTTAGATAATTTACCGATTAAAGCAATTATAACATTTACAACAAACGGTTACACTCCGGCACTTTTAAGTAAAGCAAAACCAAGTGTACCTATTTATGCTCTTGCAAAAAGTGAAACTGTTTGCCGTCAAATGAATCTTTGTCGTGATGTTGTTCCGGTAAATTATAACTGGCAGCAAGAAATTTCAATAAAATCATTGAAAGATGTTAACCAATTATTAAAAGATAAACTGGATATGAAACCGGGAGATCAAGTCATCTTAACAGGTGTTGTACCTTATGTAATCGGTCAAACGACCAACTTTATTAAAATCATGACAGTTGATTAATTTTTTGATACATATATAAAAATGAGTTGGACGAAATTTTTAGTTCAACTCATTTTTTGTGATTTTATCAATTTTATGTTAAAAAAAAAATAACAAATTAACAATTTTTTTCAACTTATAAACTTATAATAAATAAGATGGTTAGAATATCGACAAACGGGAAATATTTTTCTAAACATATGCAACGTGTAAAACAAGCCGGTGTTAAAGTTTCTTATGACGTGAAAAATACTATAAAATACTACAATAACAATTTTAATAACGGCTGGCAAATAGGGAAACGACTTGGCGAAATAAAACATTATAATGCACCGCAAAAATTAGGAACAAAATTACTTGGTGCAGCCTCAAAAACAAAAGTAAAAAAAGAGCATTTACCTGCACTGCTTGGAGGAATAGGCCTATTAACACCTCTGCCTGGCGGCAGTTTACTGGGATTTAGTATCGGAAAACTAATTAATCGACTGGCTAAATTAATTAAATAATTGGAATTGATATAATAAAATCTGCCCCATTACCAGGAGATGTTATTACATCAACTCTGCCATTATGTAATTTCGCAATATTTTTTACAATTGCAAGCCCAAGTCCGGTTCCGCCCAATTCCCGGCTTCTTGCTTTATCTATACGATAAAATCTTTCAAAGACTCTGGCAGCTTCTTCTTTTTTCATTCCGATACCAAAATCTTTTACTGATATTTTTACTTCATTATTTTCTACATAAGATTTAACAATAATTTTATCTGTTTGACTATATTTCACAGCATTAGTGATGAGATTGTTTATTGCCTGTTCTAAAAAATATGAATTCCCAAATATTTTTATAGAAGTATTTTCTTCAATAATTATATTGATACTTGCAGCTTCCGCCAAACTTTTACAAAGACTTACAGAATTTTCTACAGCTGAATTTATACTCAATTCTGCGAAATCACGGTTTTTAAAAATTTGTTTCTTTTCTAAATCTGCCAGACTGAGAATATCTTGTATAAGACGATTTAAACGATTAGATTGTTCCGAAATTATTTTTAAACATTTTTTTTGTTTAATATTTTCTGTTTCAACCCCATCAAGCATTTCTACAGCAGATAAAATCGAAGTTAGCGGAGTTTTAATTTCATGAGAGACATTTGCAATAAATTCACTCCGAAAATTTTCCATTTTTTTCATGTTTTTAATCTGGCGTTTTAATTGTTTTGACATAATATCAACGGCACGGGCAAGTTCCCACAATATACCATCTTTAGGAACATATATTTCTGTATCTAAATTCCCGCTTGCAATTTTAATCGTACTTTTCTGCAGCTTATTGAATGGTATCCGGACACGGATAAATATATATAATGTTAAAAGAATAACTCCGCCGGTTCCAATTAAAAATATAAGAATTATATTTTTTTCCGCTTTTTTAAGCATTTTTTCAATATTATCTGCAGAAACAGAAACTCTTATAATATATCCTTCACCATTTATTAGTATAGGTTCAGAGTGATAAACCATTTCAGAATGCATTGTATTGCTATAACGAATTGTTGTACTAGGCTGACCTGTTTGCGCTGCTTTAATTTCAGGTCTGTTTGCATGATTATCAAGATTACTTATTCCCGTCTTTGAATCTGCAATAACCTGTCCTTCTTTATTTATTATTGTCAAACGCATTTTTTCATTTTTTAACTCTTGACAGTATTCATCTAATTTCTTAAAATTATTTTCCTTAAGAATCGGCGTAATAATCCATAACGCTTGTTTGGTATCTACATTTAATTCTTCTTCTGCATCCTTTATATAAGAAGCACCAAATTGTTTAAGCTGAAATAACAATAGAATGGTAGTTAATATAACAATTCCTGCAATCAAAATCGGAATAAAAAATAGGATATTATCTCTTTTTTTTATCATTATTCATTCTCCAAAGATTTGATACAGTATCCGATACTTCTTATAGTTATGATATTTTTACCAAAATCTCCAAGTTTTTTTCTCAGATTTACGATTTGAACATCAATCGTTCTATCAGTTACATCGTAATAAGCATCACCTTTTAAATTCGCAAGTAACTGTCCTCTGGTATAAACACGTCCCGGCGATTTTATAAATAATGTAAGAATTTCAAATTCACTGAATGTTAAATCCAGTTCTTTATCATCTAACTTTGCTATATGCTGCGTTAAATCAATTACAAGATTATTATAATTTATAGTTTTATTTTCTTTCACTGTAGTTCTTAATTGATTTCTAATTCTTGCTATAACTATTTTGTTACTGAATGGTTTTGTAATATAATCATTTGCACCCAATTCTAACCCTAAAACAATATCTGATTCTTCACTTTTTGCAGTAAGCATAATTATCGGAATACTTACTGTTTTTGTTTCAGAACGTAGTTTTTTACAAATGGTTAAACCATCAACTTTAGGAAGCATTAAATCTAATAATATTAAATCAGGGTTCCATTCTTCAATTAATTGTAGGGCCATTTCACCGTCAGATGCGGTCTTAATTTCAGTAAATCCGTTAGTTTCCAGAAGCATTTCCAATAACTCTCTTATTGCTTCTTCATCATCTACAATTAAAATCTTACTTTTTAACATAATAAAATTATAGTATAAATCATGCCCTTTTTATTAACTTTATTATTCTTTTGTTAGGATTATGTTAAGAAAACGCTTTAAGTCACTTATAATCGAATCTTTCTCCTAATAAAAATTTAATTCCATTATTTTATCTTTATACTAGGAGATATTATTTTGAAAGTCGGCTTATTTTCCAGATTAATAAATAACAATTTATTATATTCAATCAAAACATATAATAATGTTCAGGCATCTGTTGATAAATATGCATCTGTTTTTGGCAAATCTGCAGGAGAATACCTTAGTAAACAACTAAAAAAAACAAATGTTGGCAACAATATATTCTGTATAAAAGAGAAAAAAGTATCTTCTGACTTTGTAAATTCTCTTTTATATCCAATTAAAGGACTCCCTGTAGATTTACTGGAATCGGTTCTTTTAAAATTCAAGAAAAAAACACCAAACTCTCAAATCGTAACAAAACTTCTAGACTCCAATATCATAAAACAACGTAAAAAAGCACGTTCCAATATATCTAAAAATTCTGCGGTTAGTAACTGTTTAGAGAGTATGTCCTTATCAAAAGATGAAATCTTCAAGATTGGACAAAACAGGTTAAACCCTGAAATTTCTAATTACAGTTCAGAACAAGAACGTGCAGTTAGCAGGCTGGCATCCGGTTTGGTGCCGGCTGTCTTTTTTGCAAATGATGCCTATAACCAATCAATGATGATTAATAACAATAGAGCAGAAGCTAAACTGGAAAAGAAAAAACGTTTTAAACAAGAAGTATCCAGAATCGGAATAATGGCTTATGCTCAGTATGTTGTACTGGGGGCACTGTCAAAGTTTGTTAATAAAAATGCACTAACTTCTCTTGCCGTTACAACGGGTATCGTTGCGGGAACTGAAATGATATCAAGAGTTATTGCCGGCAAACCTGTAACTTTTGTTAAATCAAAGCATAAAGATGATGAAGAACACCCGCTTGTTGATATAGCAAATGATGAATCAACAATCAAACATTCCTCTAAACTTCTTAAATATACTGCCGGTCTGTTTGGAGCAGGAATAAGTGCATATCTTTTAAAATCAACTAAAACAGGAAAAAATATTACCCCTGTAATTTCCAAAATGTATAACAAATTGGTAAAAAAAGATATATATATTTCAAAGAAAGAATTCAATTCTATAATCAACAAGTTAAATAATAACGGTTTTGACAAACTTGCTGAAAAATATCAAGAAATTGCATCAAAGCAAAAGAGTTCAAAAATATTCTTAGGGCAAAAAAACAGAAAAGGGATTTATACAATTGTAGATTCTGTTATTATGACACCAATAAGAACAGTATACGACATTACAACTTTACCTTTAAAATTGTTAAAAAAAGGAAAAACATCTGCAATAAAAGAAGAAAATGAAAATTTGTTACAAGGAATTTCTTATATAAAATCTATTCAAAATAGACCAGATTTTAAAGAAAAACTAAACAAAAAAATTCTATCATCGTTTGACAATAAAACAAAAACAAATTATTCAAACCATAATCTGGCCAAATATTCAAAAGTCGCAACAAGCAGTGCCTCATCATATTTCATTGTTGCAGACAGCTATAATATGGTAATGCAAAAAGAAAATAACAAGGAAAATGCTAAAAAAGCATCTAAAAAAGTTTTACTTCAACGAGGGGTAAATATTGGACTTGGTGCTTATATTTTAACTATTTTGAATAATATGTTTAAAATCAAATATAACAAATCATTGTACTGTGTTGCTCTTGTTTCAGGACTATTTGGTCTATTAAATGAAGGATTATCCAGACTTGCCGTTGGTATGCCAATAACAGAAAAAAACAGAGAAGAACAACTAGTACATAAGCAAAAATATTCTAAATTTATTAATAAACTAACTTAGATAAAACTTCCGCCTAATAAATGCCCGTCATCTATATCATAGAGAACACATGCCTGCCCATTTGCAATTGAATTTACAGGTTCTATAAATTTTACCTGAACAGTTTTATCCATTATAATAATATGTGCCTTGACAGGCTGCATATTATATCTTATTTTCACCAAAGCATCAAATTCGTGTTTTTCCAGAGGATAAGAACTATTAAAGTTTTCTAAAATTAATTCTTCTTTATATGTCGTATTTTTATAACCGACATATACAATATTCTTTTTTGCATCAATATCGACAACATAAAGAGGTTCAGGAGCGGCAAGTCCTATACCTTTTCTCTGACCTATCGTATATTGAAAATATCCTTCGTGTTTACCTAATACTTTTCCGGTAGAAATATCTACAAAATTCCCCTGCATAGGTTTAAGTTTCTCAAGAAGATATTTCTTAGTAGTCATAGGCTTTTGAATAAAACATATATCCTGACTTTCTTTTGAAGATTTTGACGGCAGGTTATTTTTAAGAGCAATCTCCCTAATCTCATTTTTTTCATATTTAAAAAGCGGAAACAAAGTTTTAGACAACTGAGTTTGATTCAGCTGAAATAAAAAGTAAAGCTGATCCTTATTTGAGTCTTTTGCCGGATAGAGTTTATAAAAGTCTCCATCTTGTTTGATATTTGCATAATGACCTGTTGCAATATAATCCACATCAAGTTCATTTATAGCAAAATCAAATATACTTCCCCATTTTATGAATTTGTTGCACATAATACAAGGATTAGGAGTTTCTCCTAACTTGTACGAATTATCAAAATAATTTATAACTTTGTCCTGAAATTCTTCTGTAACATCAATCGTATAATGTTCTATACCAAGATAATCAGCAACTGATTTTGCATTTTTAATAATTACATCAGCATTATCACTGTTTACCATCTTTCCTGTAACAGCAACAACATCATAACCTTGCTGCTTTAATAAATAAGCGGTAACACTACTGTCTACCCCTCCGCTTAATGCTACTGCAACTTTTTTATTCACTAGTAGCTCCTCAAACCTTTTTCTGTAAGCATATATTCACTGGCAGTATCATCACCACCATCACGTATTCTTGTGATAAATTCTCTGGCAATTGCACTTTGTAAAACAGAATGATCAACAATCAAAGTAAAATTCTGCATAAGTTTTGCGTTAATATGCTTTAGATTGAATGTATTCATATTTTCATACTGTGCAAGATATTGAGCAGTAATTACTAAAAAATCTATTTTATCTAATGCGGATTTACCCTCTACATATTCTATAAATCTCTGGTCTTTTAGGATTGGAGTTTCATTTCCAGAATTTTCAATTTCTTTATTTAAAATTTTATCAAAATCCGGCTCTTGCGAAATTTCAGGCTCAGGATTTTGTAACGAATTTATGGTAACCGGTTTAACCGGTGCAATATCTATACTTTGCGGAATAATATCATCCATCTTTGATATTACCGCCTGCTTTTCATTCTCTTGTATATGTTCAAATACAACAGGCTTAACTTCTACAGAAACAGGTGTTTCTTCATTATTTTCAACAAGGTTTTGTTCATTATTTTGAACACTAACATCATCAGTTTGATTTGTTTCTGCCGGTATACTTTCTTCTTCAATTACAGGAATCGAAGCATCAAGTTCCGGTTCAATTGCTGCAGGTTCTATATTTTTACCTGCAGAGTTTTGATTAATATTTGATGCTTGATTTATTATGAGCCACAAATGTTTTCTAACAGTTTCTTTATCATCCGTTGAAAACTCAAGCTCTATTTTTCCCTTTTTAAGAATAATCGTGTACATTACTTACCTATTGATTATTTTTTAACAATTCATCACGCCACTTATTAAGCTGTTCTTCAACGAACTCAATATCATCCGACTTTAATTCTATTTCAATATCTCCCTTTTTCATCTTAAAAACGTATTCGTGCATAATATTCCCCATAAAATTAAAAACATTCTACTACATAAGTTTACATTAAATTTAGTTTTTTTTCTCCTTTGTATTGTTGTTATATTAACAAATATTACAATTTTGTAATATTTATTCAAATTTTAGCAAAATTTATTATTTATAATACTTTTTTAAGATATAGTACAATCATAAGGTTAGGTTAAATCATCCGTAACGGTGTTAATTTATATATAAAGGTTGTGTTAGTTAATTAGGAGTCATTACAATGTCAGGCATTGCAAATTCAGTAGGAGATGAAGTTTTTAGGGCATTTAAGGGGAATAATAATCTTATAGCAAAAAATTTACAGCAGCAAAAAACTGTAAATCAGCAAGTACAAACTCCCCCTAAAGAGGAGAAAAGTAATAAAAAAGGTATAGATAAGGCAATGCCATATATTACGGCCGGAGCATCCGTTGCTGCAGTAGGAGCATCAGCTGTTGCAATTGCGACATCTGTTAAGAATTCCAGAAAATTAACAAAACAAATAAAAATATTGGAACAGACAATTGCTAATAATGGTCAAAATGGTACCGTTACAAAAGAAACACTAAAAAATACAACATCATTTATGATGGGAATTATTGCCGCTGCAACAGGCGGAGCAATTGTAAATCATTTTGATAACAATAAAGAAGCTTTGAAAAAAATCGGCATGACCGATGATGAAATCAACAACAATAAAACTAAGATTGAAAATGCAGCTTTAGGACGTGAAAATCGCATAAGTAAAATTGAAACGACAGCAAGCGAAGCAGTAAAACGTTCGAATGAAGCTGATGCAAAAGCTCAAAATGCAGAAAACAGAGCAAATGGGGTTGACGGAAAAGCAAATCAAGCAATTGATACGGCAAATGCTGCAATGAGTCGTGCAAATTCAGTTTCTAATCAAAGTAATATCGCAATGAAAATTCACCGTCAGCCTTGGCACGGTTTGAACCTGATGGTTGTAAATAACAATGAAAAATACATGAATAAATCAAAAATTCAATCAGCAATGGATGACATTCATACGGCAGTTATTTACAGAATAGGCAGAAAAAACGGTCAAACGCAACAAATAGTTTCTGATTATCGTAAAAAATATGTTCCATTAATGAAATCTAACGCAATATGGGCATTAACAGCAGAATTTGACCCGATTAAAGCAGGCGGCTTAGGTTCAGTTCCAATGGAACTTCAAAACAACTTTACCGATATGGGTATTGATAACCCTGTATTTATTCCTATGTATCAACAAAAAGGTAAAGCAGAATTTATTGAATACGGTGATGAAGCAAACGAAAAATCTTATAAATATATTTATGGCGGTGAAACATTTAATTTGAAGAAAATGGCAGAAATGCCGGTACAACAATATAGAGGTTCAAAAGTCATAAATCAAAACGTAGAATTTTATGTCGGTCATATTAAACGTCAAGGATTAGACGGCAAGAAAGCTGAAAATCCGGATCAAAGAATAATATTTGTAAAAAATACAGACAACTTTGGCGGTGATATTTATACCAACAACTTTAACGCAGATGAACCAGAAAAATTTGCGTTCTTCTCTAAAGCAGTTTATCAACTGGCAGAAGCCAAAGTTTCTCAAGCTCTTGGTAAACCAAAAACCGGTTTAGGTGAAATTAAAGTTGTTGATAAAGAAGCTTATGATTCAGTTAAACCTCCTGTATCAATGATTCTTAATGATTGGCATGCTGCCTCTATGGCTGGTTTATTGCGTTATAAAGCACCAATGGAAAATGCTTATAACGTAATTGATGATGATGTAAAAAATGCCTTAAGAGATATGCCTCTTGTAATGATTGGTCATAATGCCGGTATTTCAGGCGGTACACGTAACGATTCAATCGAAAGAAGCGATTTTGTTACAGAAAATATTGTAAATACTCTTTATGATCAATATGCTTACGGTATTACAGAAAATGCATCTACAGGCAGTGAATATTCATCTGTAGATAATGCCGTTGTATACGAAAAAGATAATGAAAATGACAGACAATTTAATAACCTTGCACACGGTATTTCATTATCAGACTACTTTGTACCGGTGTCAAAAAATTACGAAAAAGAATTGAAATCAGGCAAACAAGCTTCCGGCATGGCATTTGATATTATAAATCGAAGAAGCGGAAATGATTCTATAAGAGGTGAAGTTAACGGCTTGGATCGTGATTTGAATTCAACTGCAGCTAAGGCCGGCTGGTTAAAATCTAAGTTTGGTATAAATCTTCAAACTTATAACCATTTCACTCCTATTGATGAAGTTATGGAAGCCCGTCAGCATAACAAAATGGAATTTTATGATAACTTCTTAAAACCTGTGATGGATAAAGAACCTCCTAAAGGCGGATTTAAATATCAATCAATAGGCGAACCTGCAAAAATATCAAGAGAAGATTTTGAAAATGCTCCATTAATAGCTTTTGCACATAGATTAACTGACCAAAAAGGTTTAGGAACATTCCAAAAAGCCGTTCAAGAGATGTTTAATACATGGGATGAAAAACATCCGGGTAAGCCAAAACCTGTTATTATTGCAGGCGGGGAATTGGAAGAAGTTCATGAAAGACAATTCCTTGAAGCATTGAAAAATCCTGATAATTATAAAAACAAAGATGATGTTAACAGAATTCAGGTTTTACAAGGATTTATGCCAAATCCGTCATTATATTCAGCAGCAACATATTTCTGTGCTCCATCAACATTTGAACCTTGCGGCTTGACTCAGGGAGAATGTTACGCAATGGGTACACCAATTATAACAACAGCTACCGGCGGATTTGTTGATACTGTTAAAGATGGAGTAAACGGTTTTGTAGCAGAGTATGAAGGCAGTTTTGCAAACGATATTAAAAATCACAATCTCAAAGGTACTGAACACGAACAAAACTGGTTTAACCATTATGGCCACAAACTTGCAGACAAATTTAATAAAGGCTTAGATGTATACTTTAATGATAAAGATAAATACAAATCAATTGTTAAAAATAACTTAAATGAAAACTTAAGCTGGAACAGAGGAAGGGCAGATGACCCTATTCACGGCTATATGAACAGACTGCAAATAACAGTAGAAGATATGGTTGAAGCAAATGTAGCGCCGGAAAGACAATTTATATTACCTATAGTTAAAGAATTTGATAAGCTTCAAAAAGGCGGCAAACTGGATGATAATTCAAGATTAATGGCACTTATCGATAATAAAGATAATGCTTCAGAAAAAACAAACAAAGTCTTTGATAACTTGATTGCCCAAAATGATACAAAACAAAATCATTTAGAAAATAAACTTGCCAAAATGAATACACTGGCAAATGATTATCAATCTAAAATTAACATAGACGATAATGACAGTGCATCAAAAGGTAAGTTAGAAAATATTGATCTTAAAACAAAAATAGAAAAAGATAATCTAAATACGATTATTGCATCAACTCGTCAGGCAGAAAAAGACCGTTCAATGCTTAATATGATAATTGATATTTCAAAACAAGCAAAAGAAAGCGGTCATATTGACACTAATAAACCGGAATATGCAGAATTAAATAATTGGAAAGATGAAATTATTTCTAAATATACAGCTTAATTCATCCGATAACAATAAAATAAAAAGGGCAATAAAAATTGCCCTTTTTTGTTGAGTTGAATTACAAATTAATGTATAATGAATCCAGTTTAGTAATATTAGAGGGCAAAAAATGACAGAATTTAAAATCA
This sequence comes from Candidatus Gastranaerophilales bacterium, assembly GCA_944324835.1. GTDB lineage: Bacteria > Cyanobacteriota > Vampirovibrionia > Gastranaerophilales > Gastranaerophilaceae > UMGS1585. Next base: position 2,278 of record CALUXV010000040.1, on the reverse strand, counting down.
AATTTCGTGGTGTAAGAGGAAGTCATCCGGTTGCATCCGGCAATTTTCTTAAATATGGCGGTAATACTTCTTGTGTTGAAGTTAATATAGACGGGCGCTTAATTATACTAGATGCCGGTACCGGCTTAATAAACCTGGGAGATGAGTTAATGCAAGAGTATATTAACTCAGGCTCTACATTATCAAATAGAAAACCGGTTAAAGCAACAATATTATTCAGCCATGTTCACCAGGACCACATAATGGGATTACCATTTTTTGCACCGCTTCATGTTGCATCCACTCAGTTACATGTATTTGGAAATCCTGTAAATGGTACAAGTCTGGAAGATGAGTTAACAGAGGTTTTATTCAACAAAACATTCCCATTGGATGCAGGAGATATTGCAGCAGATGTTATATGTTATGATATTAATGAAACAAATTATATCATTATTAAAAAGGATTTGAGTACGGTATTAATGAATGTTTGTGATTATATGAATTCAAAACATTCGGATGATGATATTGTTATTTCCTGCTATAAATCATACGCTCACCCGCAAAATGGTGTGTTAATTTATAGGATTGAGTACAAGGGGAAATCTCTTGTATATGCAACAGATAAAGAAAGTTACGTGGGTGGCGATGTAAAACTTGCGAAATTCGCAAGAAACTGTGACTGTATAATTCATGACTCGCAGTATACAACAGAAGATTATCAAAGCTTATATTCACCAAAACAAGGATTCGGGCATTCTACTTTTGATATGGTAAAAGAAGTTATGCAGCAAACAAAAGCAGGGAAATTGGTTTGTTTCCACTATGATCCGAAATATTCAGACGAGAAATTGGATATGATTTCAGAAGATTTTGCTGATGAAAACTTGATTTTTGCGAAAGAAGGATTAGAAATTATATTATAATGAAAAAAATCTTTTCTATACTTATATGCATAATGATATTTTCTTGCGGTTATCGTCGTCCTGAAAAGTTTTACATTGATGCAGTTACGAATGCAACAAGACACAACACTTTGGGGACAGAGTATTTGCTGGAAAGGTGTTATTATGCAGCAATTCAGGAGTTTAAAATTGCAATTAGTTTAAATCCTGATACTCAGGCAAGTGCGGTGTATTATAACAATTTGGGGGAAACATATATGAAAATAGGGTTTCCGAATTTAGCACAAGATTGTTTTGAGCGAGCCCTTAAATTGTACGGATTGAATTTACAGTATTATCAAAATTTAACAGCGTGTTATAAAAAAATGCGGCTTGCCAATCGAATGATTACTAAATACAAAGCATCGACAAATCCATTGGATAAGGTTATGCTCGGGCTTTTGTATGTAGAAACAGGCGATACACAAAAAGGGATTATGACATTGGATGATTTTTGTATGTCAGAACCGGATTTGATATTAACACACGGTGTAAGGAATTATCTTAGGGATTTGACGAGAAAATAATTTGCCTGAATAATAAATTTTGTGATAAGATTTAGTTGTTGGGCTGAAAGCCCAACCTACTATATAAACCTTGAAAACTAAATACAATAGGATACGTCGATGTAGGACTCCGTTGAGAAGGTGACTAAATGTCACGTTCGAAATGGAGCAGGTGAGTCAGGAGAATCCTGCGAACCGTATTACAAATACATTACTGTGATACATAAAACCTTGAAAATTAAATACAATAGGATACGTCGATGTGGCACTCTGCCGCAGGAAAACAATTAAGTATTGTTTTCCGAGAGGGTACCCCTTGAGGGTACATCCGCCACTAAGACATGACAGTAATTTTGAAAACTAAATACAATAGGATACGTCGATGTGGCGGAATGGTAGACGTGCACGTTTGAGGGGCGTGTGGAGAAATCCGTGCGGGTTCAAGTCCCGCCATCGACACCATAAAAAAGACGATGACTTTTGTTGTCGTCTTTTTTATTTGTAGAATGGTGAGGGGTTTAATCCGTCTATAGCGGGTTCAGCGGATTTGCGAACGGACGACACGAACGGATGTGAGGTAGTCCGGATAGCGAGGAAATTGAGCGAAATTGAACCGCAGGTTCAAAAGCGAAACTTTCCGAGCGTGGAGCAAATCCAAGACAAGTCCCGCCATCGACACCATATAAAAGACGATGACTTTTGTTATCGTCTTTTTTATTTGTAGAATGGTGAGGGCTTTAATCCGTCTATAGCGGGTTCAGCGGATTTGCGGACGGACGACACGAACGGATGTGAGGTAGTCCGGATAGCGAGGAAATTGAGCGAAATTGAACCGCAGGTTCAAAAGCG
>CALUXV010000039.1 GCA_944324835.1 Candidatus Gastranaerophilales bacterium | reverse complement strand
GATTCCCGAGTTCTGTTTGAGTCATGTTTCTCAACTTCCTCCCGGCTCTCACTCTTTTTCCTACTAATAATTTAATATCTCTTTCGTCCATAATCCTGTATATAACTTACGTTTCAGCTTCATAAATCCGATTCATACAACATTTTGATTAAAATGTTGTATGATTTTAGAGTACATAAACCAACCTAAAACATCCTTGATAAAAGCAATTAGATAGTATTGTTTTTTATATAAAAATTTTTTTGTATCAATCATGCTTTATTATTTTTTTATTTAATTCTTTCTAAATCTCACTATACAAATGTAAGATTCTGAACAGCTTGAAAATCTGATATATTATTAAATATTACAAATGGTTAATTCACTGGAACCCTTATTATATCGATTTTCTACGCTTTCAGAATAACAAAGTTCAAGTATCGACTTTTTAAACACAATTATTAAAATATATTAAAAGATAAGAAATGATTGTGTAACAAAAAAAATGTTCGTGCTAAAATACTGGTATAAAATTATACAACATTTTAATCAAAATGTTGTATGATTTTTTTTATCATAAAATGAAATTTTTATAACTTTCATCAATTTGATCTTGTTCAATACCAATATATCGTAATGTTATTTGCGGACTAAAGTGGTTAAATATTTTTTGCAGCAAGGCAACATCTTTAAACTGCTGGTAATGATGATAACCAAAAGTTTTTCTCAAGGTGTGTGTGCCAATTTTGCAGTCTAACCCTGCTTTTGAACAAGCATCATTAATTATACGATATGCTGCGCTTCTATCGAGTCTATTTTTGAATATTGTTTTAAATAGTGGTTCTTTCATAGATCTCCCTTTGGTATAAGCTTTTAACATTGGTTTTAATTTAGAATTTATCGGAAACTTTTTAAACTTACCTGTTTTTTGTTCAACAATTTGTATATAGTCTTTCCCCTTCACATCTTTTACGTCTAACGCCAATATGTCTGAAATCCTTAACCCGCAATTTGTTCCAAGAGTAAATAATAATAAATTACGTTGACTTTCTTCTTGCAGAATTTTTTCAACCTTTTTTATATCCTCTTTGTTTCTAATAGGTTCTACTGTGCTCATAGTGCTCTCCTTTGCTATTACTTAATTCCAAAAATACATAAGCAAAAAAGATTTGTTCAAACAAACTATTATGAACCCACATTACTTATTTTTGGCGGCAAATAGGTTTTTAATTCGTTGATAGAAGGAAATAGGTTTTTTATAACCGGATGATATCAGTTTGTTTTGTTTTTTTACTTCTCTAACTATTGATTTATTGTATTTGAATAAGTTATACCAACTTTCATTGATGTATATTTTATCAATATCTTTTTTATTTTCATCCAGTAATAAATTAGGGTGATGTTTCTTTAAATACAAAATATCTCCAGGTTCAAAACTTGCTTTTTCTGCCGGTAAAAGTAGAATTTTATAGTTTGGATTCGGGTGAGTAGAGAGATGTACATTCCCTTTATATTTAGTAAGCGCTGTTCTGCTATCATCAGCAATACCGGCCCAGCTATCAACAATTATGGATTTATTATTTGGTAAGATTAAACTTTCCGGAGATACAAAATCATTATTAACATTTCTTATCAAGTAATATGGCGGTAATTTAATATTTATACCAACCAACGTATGGTCTAAATCTTTTACCATCCCATTTTGAGGATTGTATGCAAATAAAAAGAATTTTCTAACATCCTTATAGCCGTTCATAAGAAGTGCTGCTTCTGTTAACCGGGCTTGTTCAAAACAGTTTCCTACTCGGGATTCTTTTATTCCGGCTAACATTCTAAAGAAGTTTGCTCTATCTGTCGAAATATTATAAAAAGAACGTAATTCTGTAATTAAATCAGTAATGGCTCTGTATAAACGTTTGGTTGATTTTGTATTATTTAACGTTTTAAATCGCTGCATAGATGTATTTGAGTACACTGGAAACTCTTTGTGAACTCTTCGTACAATTTCATCAGCTTTCCTAATCTCAATATTTCTAGAGGTAAAGGCCGATTTATTATTTTGTGTTATGCATATATCCATTTTATTATACTAAATCTGCTAAAAATATTTTTTGCTCAAAATATACTGCTTGAGGGTAAAGAATATAATATCTTAATAGCTAATGTTTGTTAAAAAAAAGAGTTTAGAATAAATAAAAAAGGAGGTATTGATGTTTAACTTTTTGAAATATTTTTCATACACTTTGGTTTTAATTGGTGCTCTTAACTGGGGACTTATAAGTTTCTTTCAGTTTGATTTAGTTGCTGCAATTTTTGGAGAAATGACAACGCTTAGTCGTATTGTCTATGGTTTTGTAGGTGTAAGTGCTATTGTGTCAGCGATAACCGTATATATGTGCCACGCTGATTGTTATTAACAATTATAAAAAGGGCAATAAAAAAGAGTTTTTTATTGCCCTTCTAATTTACCCAATTAGAGAATATCAAACTTTTTTCAAATCAAATATCTTATTTGTGTTATGAAAAAATATATGATTATAGGAACAATTTTAATACTATTTGGCTTGGGTTGGTTCATTTATAAACAAACTACTTACACACATATAAAAGTAGAATTTGAAGAATTACGGCCTTTTGAACATAGAATTCCTGTTTATTATAAAGGTATTATGATAGGTCGGGCATCAGAAAGAAAGCACGGCAGTGATTTTAAACACACGTATGTTTCGGTTACTCTATATCCCAAAAATCTCATGCTCCCTGTTAATACAGAGGTTCTTCTAAAAAAATTAAAACGGAATAAAAAGGAATCTGATTTTATCGAATTAATTTATCCTAAAGAACCGTCAAAAGAACTTATCTCTGACGGCTGCATTCTTAAAGGTAAAGCAACTGTTGATTTGGAAGAATATATGCGGAATCAGCATCCTGATGATATTGCAATTATAAAAGAAAACCTGACAAACGCATCGGCAAATCTGAATTATTCGCTTGAAGCACTTGCACAATTATTTATAATTCTGCAAGATACAGTGAAGGAAAACCAGCCTAATATAAAAGGTGCGACCGGAAACCTTTATAAAGTGACATCCAAAATCAGTGACTCTATTAATCCTGAACAAATTTCCGGAACTTTTTCAAATATAGAACAAATGACAAGCAACCTTAATGATACAACTGCAGGGGTAAACGGAGCACTGCCGCAAATAAATTCTACATTAAAAAATGCACAGGATATAGTTGCAAACACAAATGCCATTTCCTGCGGAATCAGACAAACACTAAGAAAAAGATTTGGCGGTTTAAGGTTAATCTTCGGCAGAACAATTAATGAACCTGAGTGCAAAGCCTGCGGAAATTAATAATACTCTATGTATTAATTTGTATGCTAAAATTAATAAAAAGGAGTATATTATGCACGGATTATCTGATGTTTTTACTTTAAATAACGGATACAAGATTCCATGTTTGGGGTTTGGAACATATCTTGCAGAAAATGAAGTTTTAATCAATGCTGTTAAAGAAGCAATTAATATAGGTTACAGATTAATTGATACTGCCGCATTTTATAATAATGAGAAAGCATTAGGGGATGCAATAAAAAACTCCGGTATTGCTCGTGAACAATTATTCGTAACGAGTAAGGTCTGGAATACGGATAGAGGTTACAAACAAACTAAGGCTGCATTTGAAAAAACTATGGAAAAGCTTAAACTTGATTATCTTGATTTGTACTTGATACACTGGCCGGCAAATAAAAAACAATTTAATAATGCAGAAGAAATTAATGCTGAGACCTGGAAAGCAATGGAAGAGTTGTATCTTGAAGGCAGAATAAAAGCAATTGGTTTAAGTAATTTTTTACCTCATCATATAGAAGAGTTAAAAAATACTGCCCAAATAATGCCAATGGTTAATCAAATTGAATTTCATCCCGGATTTACACAAATGGATACGGTTAAATACTGTCAGAGAAATAATATTATTGTAGAAGCCTGGTCTCCTTTGGGCAGAAAAGAAGCTCTTGCGAATGATATTATTAAATCTTTAGCAAAAAAATACGAAAAAACACCGGCACAAATTATATTACGCTGGATTATTCAGCAAAATATAATTCCGCTGCCTAAATCCGTTACGGCATCAAGAATTTTAGAAAACTCACAAATTTTTGATTTTGAACTTAATAATAATGATATAGAAATGATTAGCGGTTTACCGCAAGCCGGAGGAGAATGCGCAAATCCTGATGAGGTTGATTTTTAAATTATGGATGTAAAAAAGAGATTACTGGAAGAAAAAGATGAAAAGTATCAAAAATTTTCTGCCGCACTTTTGCCGGGGGTAAAGAATGTTCTCGGAGTAAGAATCCCGCAGCTAAGAAAAATTGCAAAAGATATTTATAAAAATACTAACTGGCAAGAATTTTTAAATACAGAGTCAGAATACTTTGAAGAAACAATGCTTCAAGGAATGGTGATAGGATTAATAAAAGATTCTCCCGAGAAAATCCTTAAGTATGTTGAAACTTTTGTTCCATGTATTAATAACTGGTCAGTGTGTGATTGTTTTTGCTGCAGTTTGAAATTCGTTCAGACAAATAAAAATATAATGTGGGAATTTCTAAAAAAATATAAAAAAACTAAAAAAGAGTATGAAATAAGGTTTGTACTCGTGATTCTTCTTAATTATTTTATTGAGAAAAAATATCTAAATGATATTTTTAAAATAATAGAATGCTATCAATATGACGATTATTATTCAATGATGGGCGCAGCCTGGTTAGTTTCTATATGTTTTATAAAATATCCCGATGAAACCTTTAAATTCTTACAAAATACCTCTATTGATAACAGAACCTTTAACAAATCTATCCAAAAAATAATAGAATCCAGGCAGGTTGATAAAGAAACAAAAAAATACTTAAAAAATATGAAACGCTTGTAAGACAAAAAATATCTTTACCGGTTTTATTTAAATATGAAAATAAAACCTAATCTACCAATTCTAAAACCAATGTTACATGGCGTTCAAGAAGTTGAATACAGAAAGCCTGTAACATTGAAACGTGCATTATACGATATTTTTGAAAACGAAAAAATTGATTTTTGTATAATGAGTAAAAAACAAGAAGTTAAACAATTTCTTGATGATTTAAAAGATACAAAAATCGGCAAACGCAAAATTAAAAGAGTAATAGGGGCCGGCGGTTCCTCGATTGCGTTTGAAACACCAATGGGAGATGTGTTAAAAATTTCTCATAAGAATCCGTTTATAAAAAACAGACCTGTACAAGATTTTGATGCAAAAATATATGAGAGAGGAAAACATCAAAAAAGTTACTATCTTTTAGAAGAAAAACTGGATAAAGTAGATTTTCTGGAAGATGATAATCCGGTTGCAGATGTTGTGGACAAAATTGAAAAGAAGGGTTTTGCGGTTTGGGATTTGTGGGATGTACAAACATGGCAGGTCGGCAGGTCAAAAGACGGTGAACTTAAACTCCTTGACCATGAATGCGCAAGATATAAATCAAAATTCCATAGAATTAAAACAGTTATAAAACAATTTTTAGGCAAGAGTTAATTCTTTTTCAGTATTTTCATTCTCTTTTAAAATATTATAAAGCTCTATTCCGCCGGATAAACTGTAAACGTTATCATACCCTCTTTGAATAAGAATTCTTGAGGCTACATAGCTTTGGAATCCGGTATTACAGAATAGAACAACTTTTTTATCTTTTGGAATTTCATTTAATCTATCCCGAATTTGAGACGTTGGAATATTTATGGAACCTTCTATTGTCGATTCAAATGTTCCCTTTTCTCTTATATCAATTAAAATTGAATCTTTTAAATCCGCATAAAATGCCGGTTTTACAAAACCGTTGATAATATTTTCCGCATGCATTCCCATCATATTAACAGGGTCTTTCGCTGAAGAATAAGGGGGCGCATAGCAGAGTTCACTATCCAGCATATCGTATATTGTTCCGCCATTTCTCATAATCGTTGCAATAACATCAATTCTTTTTTCAACACCTTCATAACCGCAGGCTTGAACTCCTAATATTTCACCTTTTTGAGTAAATAAAAGTTTGTACAAAGTCGGTGTTGCATCCGGATAGTAACCGGCATGAGAAGGTTTTATAATAAATGTTTTCAAATATTTTTGTCCTGATTTCAAAAGCTGTTTCTCGTTATTGCCGACATTTGCAACCGTCAGGTCAAACACTTTTACAACCGCTGTCCCTTGAGTCTTTTTGTAGGTTGATTTTATACCTTTTATATTATCCGCAATTATTCTGCCCTGACGATTTGCAGGCCCTGCAAGGGGAACCAGAGTATCTTTACCTGATACAAAATCCTCTACTTCAACACTGTCACCTGCGGCATAAATATCCTTATCAGAAGTCCGCATATATTTATCAACCTTGACTCCGCCCAATGAACCTATTTTTAATCCGCATTCTTTTGCAAGAGTTGTTTCCGGTCTGACACCTATTGCAAGAATTGCAATGTCAAACGGGATGCGTTTGCCGGAATTTAAGACAATATCATTCCCGTCAACTTCTTTCAAACCGTCTGATAAAACAAGATTTACTCCTTTTCTTCTCATCTCATTTTGTGCATGAGCTGCAATTTCTGTATCAACAGGTGCCAATATCTGGTTTGAAAGTTCAACGAGAGTTGTCTTAAGCCCTAAATGCACAAAATTCTCTGCCATCTCAACCCCGATAAATCCGCCGCCTATGACAATCGCATTTTGGGCATTATTTGATAAAACAGATTTTATATCATCTGCGTTTCTTAAGGTTCTAACGGTAAAAATATTCGGATGATTAATTCCTTTAACATTTGGTATAATAGGGTTTGCTCCGGGAGTCAGAACAAGTTTATCATATTGGATTGTTTCTGAATTGTTTATAACAACTGTTTTTTCTTTACGGTTGATTTTAGTAACCTTTGAATTAAGTCTGACTTCAATATTCAACAAATCTTTAAATCTTTTTGTTGAAGATACAATCATCTTCTCTCTGGAATTGATAACATTAGAGCAATAGTAAGGTAATCCGCAGTTAGCAATAGATATTTCATCTGTCGCTTCCAGAATAATAATCTCCATATTATCATCAAGTCGTCTTAACCTTGCCGCTGCACTTGCTCCTGCAGCTCCACCTCCAATGATTATTGTTCGCATCTGCGGCTCCTTTATATCTTATTATTCCTTTTCAGTAAATTTGTTATATAAATCTGGACGTCTTATTTTTGTACGTTCCAATTGTTGTTCATATCTGAATTTCTCAATTTCTGCATGATTACCGTTCAACAAGACTTCTGGAACTTTCAATCCTCGATACTCTCTCGGTTTTGTGTAATGCGGGTATTCCAAAAGTCCGTTTGCAAAACTGTCTTCTTCTGCGGATTCTATTTTGCCTAACGTTCCGTCAATTTTTCTGCTGACACTGTCTATTACGCATAATGCCGGCAATTCTCCGCCCGTTAATACAAAATCTCCTAATGAGATTTCTTCCGGTTGTATAATATCTCTTATTCTTTCGTCAAAGCCTTCATAATGCCCGCATAGCATTATTAACTGGTCATATTGGCTTAATTCGTTTACTTTTTCTTCATTCAACGGCTGTCCTTGAGGTGTAAGCATAATTGTTTTTGTTTTCTCAAACTTTTCAATTGATTCATATGCATCAACATAAGGCTGCGCCATTAAAACCATGCCGGCACCGCCGCCATAAGGTGTGTCATCAACTTTTTTATGTTTATCAAGTGTGAAATCACGCGGATTTACGGTGTTCAGGTATATAACACTCGCTTCTATTGCTCTTTTAATAATACTTTGTGAACAATAGTCTATAATCATCTCCGGAAATAATGTTATAACATCAAATCTCATTCTAATAACCCCGGTATATTGTCAATCTCAACAGTTTTATTTTTTATATCAACATTTAAAACAATCGCTTTTACAAAAGGAACTAAAGAAACTTTTTTATTTGGTGTTTTGACAGATAAGAAATCACTCTGTCCGTTATTTGATACACCAACAATTACACCGACTTTTTCTCCTTTTGCAATTACATCCATGCCGGTCAATTCATCAATCAAAAACTCATCTTCATCAAGGTTTTCTCGTATGGTTTGTTCTTCTACAAAAAGGAGGCATCCTTTATATACCACTATATCATTAACGGTGTTTATTCCGTCAAATTTTATAATCGCAAATTTATTGTTAAATTTTATATTCTTTATTTTTAATGGTATATATTCATTGTTATAAAGAACATAAACCATATCAAGAATATTCAAAAAATCTTGTTGATTTTTTGAATAGCCGACTTTTGCATCGCCTCTAACACCGTGAAAATTGAGAATTTTTCCAACAGAAACGTATTTACTCATCGTCTTTCTTTTTCGGTTTTCTTCCGCGTTTAGGTTTTTCTTCAACAGGTGCTTCTTCAGTTTTTTCTACTGTTTCTTCTGATTTAGTTTCTGATTTTTTTGTTGTTTTGCGGGTTGTTTTTTTCTTTGGTTTTTCCTCAACAACTTCTTCTTGAGGTGTTTCTTCTTTTACTTCTTCTTTTGCTTCAGCTTCTGCCTGTTCTTTTGCAGCCTTTTCTGCAGCTTTTTTAGCTTTTTCTTCTGCTTTCTTTTGCGGGTGTTTAGGAACCATATAATCCGCAGGTTTATCAGGTCTGTCTTCGTTCCATCTGTCTAAGCCCATTTGTGCACGAATTAATTTGATTGCAACGTGAACTCTCCATTCGTCAATTCTTAATTGTGCAGCAATAATCTTGTGGCATCCGATTGGAGGAAGCGGTAACAATGGTTCGTATAAGCTTTTTACTGCCAGCATTTGGTCTGGAGAAACTGCAAGTTTTCTCTTTGGATAAGGAAGTTTAGGCAGCATTAATTTTTGTCTGACTAAGTTGATACCGAAGAAAACTTTTCTAGGCTCAATACCTAATTTTTCTCCGATTACTTCATGTGCATCAGGATTTGGCAAAGGCAGCATGGTTTTGTAGAAAATTTCAATTTGTTCTAATTGCTCTTTGCTTATTAATAATGGTTTAGCTGCTCTTTTTTGCGGCTTAGGACGTCTGTTTGGCTGGAATCTATTTCCGCCTTGATTAGGACGTCTGTTTGGTTGAGGTCTGTTATATCCGCCGCCTTGGTTCCTATTATCATATGGACGGCGTTGCTGAGAACCTCTATTATTGTCATATCTATTTCTGTTCCCGTAATTATTTTTCGGTCTTGTATAGTTATTTCGGTTATCGTATTGACGTTGTGGTCTTTCTTCTGTCGAATACGAACTATAACTTTGAAGTGGTTGCGAACTATCTTGTCCTTGTCCTGCATCTGATGAATTTTTATCAGCATACAAACAATTTGGACATATTACACGTTTGGGGTTTTTAGTTTCAAACTCAGCACCACATTTAATGCATTTATTTACATACATATTATACAAGCCTCTTAATTACGGTCAAAAAACATCTCCTTAAGTCCAGGATTATAAATTAATAATACTACTAAACATGTATAATAGCAAGTTTTAATTTAAATTTCAAGTACTTTAGGAAATTTATTGTAATTAATAAAAAAAATAGCCCAACTCGGTAGTTCAAAATTCAAGACTTTTTATATATTTTCAATATATTATGATACCAACAAAAACTTATACAATTTTAGAAGATTTTTCAGAAAATACTGTTATTACAACATCTTTATGTATATTAAAGACCAATTTAATTCTTAAAAGACACATGGAATTATTACAAATTATACATAAAAGCCCTAAAACAGAATTTTGGCTTGCAACAGACAATCAATCAAAAGAAATTATCGAAAAAGCAAATCAAATAGGTATAAAAAATATAATATCCCTTCCTATTGATGAAGATAAAATTCATGAATATTTTAAAAGAATTTCACATACTTATAACGTTTCAAAATTTATTACTGATGTTGATTTATCGCATATGAAAGTTGCTGTTGTTGATGATAATGAAATGAATGTAAAACTCCTTGCAGAAATTTTAACAAGTTTAAATGTAAAGGTTTATTCATTTACAACTCCTGAAGCTGCGGTTAAAACATTAGAAGAAGAAAAGTATGATTTATTTTTATTAGATATTCTTATGCCAAATATATCCGGATTCGAGCTTGCAAATATGATACATGACAGCAAACTTAATTCTGCAGCATCAATAATATTTGTTACTGCAATGTCGGACATTGATGCCAAAATGCATGGTTATGATCTCGGAGCATGCTCTTATATTGAAAAGCCTTATAATACCGAACTGGTTAAAAATCAGATATATAACTTACTGAAAAAACAAAAACAAAATAATGTATTAAATCTTCGAAAAGAAAACTTTGTAGCAATGTTGACTCATGATTTAAAAAGTCCGATTAATGCGGGTATAAATGCTCTTAAACTTTTAAAACAAAATAAATTCGGAGAAATGTCAGATTGCCAAAATGAAATTATTGGCTCTCTTTTAAACTCAACTAAGTATATGAAACACATAACAGATCAAATAATGAGTTTTTATAAATGTAATCAAAACTATCTAAAATTAAACAAGGAAGAAGTGATATTAAAAGATATGGTTTCAAATGCTATTTTATCTATGAAGTTTTTATTTGAAGAAAAACATCAGCAGGTAAATTTAGAAAATAATATTGGAAATCAAAAAGCATTTATAGATATTATTGAAATTAAACGTGTAATAAATAATTTAATTTCCAATGCTGTTGAGTATTCTCCGGAAAATTCCGAAATAAAAATAATACTTTCAAAGGAAGATAGTTTTTTTATATTCAAAATAAAAGACAGCGGTTATGGTATAGATATAGAAAATCTGGAAACTGTTTTTGATGAATATATGTCACTTGCTAAGAAGCAAAAACGTGTGGGTTTTGGTTTAGGTTTAAATATTTGTAAGAAAATCGTTAATGCTCATGGCGGAAAAATATCAATTGACAGTAAAGTAGGGAAAGGAACTACCATTATTTTTAGTATTCCTTTATAATTTATTTGACTAATATTATAAAATGTTATACTAAATTCTTTGTGTCTACAGATAACTCGTATTAACCTTTAAGATTGTTATTCAGATTTAGTGCATTTTTCTTCGCAATATCTTTTTTATCTTTTTTCTTTGCTGCTGCTTCTGCCCGTTCTTTTGAGATTTGATCCGCAAATGGATTTCCCTTTATAACAGACCCTTCTTTAGATAATTCTTTAGATATTTGATATTGGATAGTATTTGCTTTTGTCAGGTATTTGGTTAGTCTGTCGTATTTTTCTTCTGCTTCTCCGTATGGCGCTTGTAGAGAAACTAGTTCATCAACATTTTGGTTAATATTTTGGAGTTTATTCACTGCTGTTTTTAAATCTCGTCCGGAGTTAAATCTTCTGGATATTTTAGAAAGAAGCTTTTTATTTACAAAATCAGAAATATTTTGATTAAATTTGGTAAATACATTTGTTTTAGGTTTTATAAATGATGTTATATTCCCTGTTAATTTCCTTGTGATATCTGCTCCTTGATAGACTTTGTATAAATCGTTTAATTGGTATTCAATAGAGTGTTTTTTCATTTTCAACATATCAATTCTATCTGTATCATTGATTGCTTCTGCACTTGAGATTTGTTTATCAAGGATTTTTATTTCTGATTCTAATTGTTCTATTTTATATTCAATTTTAAATGCGTCGTCATCAATATCTCGATAAGCTTCTTTTTCTAAAATAGTAGAATCTAGGCCGTTTAATCTGTTGATAGGCATGTGCTGCGGTTCTGTTTGGAATTTCAGCGTTTTCTGATTTTGTTGAGCAGAGTTATTTTCAGCAGAAACCGGCTGCGGTGTATAATTATTCTTCGCAGTGTTAATATTATTAGATTGTCCGATGTTATTTGGTTCCATTTTTCCAATTTAATAATATTATTTTTTTAGAACTTTTAAATCCTGTAAATTCAGTATACTTTAATAAATTTTGTTATTTGTTGTTATTTTCTTTCTAAAAAATAGACATTTCAAATTCATTGGAATAAAATTAATAAAAAGGAGTATAAGAAGATGAAAGCAGTAGTATTTAATGATAAAGAAGGTTTAACTTTAAAAAATAATTATTCAAAGCCTGTTCCTCAAAAAGGAGAGGCTCTAATAAGAGTATCGCTTGCAGGAATTTGTAACACCGATGCAGAAATTATTAAAGGATATATGGGGTATAATGGTATATTAGGACATGAATTTGTCGGAGTTGTAGAAGAGGTAAATGACGAAGATAAATCATTAATCGGGAAAAGAGTTGTAGCAGAAATAAGTTATGGATGTGATTCTCCGGAATGTCCTTGGTGTGCTGTTAAAAATTATCGACACTGTCCGGAAAGACATACACTTGGCATATGGCGTAAAGATGGCTGTTTTGCAGAATACTTAACCATGCCTGTAAATGTTTTATTTGAAGTTCCTGATAATGTAACTGATGAACAAGCAGTATTTGTAGAGCCTCTGGCAGCCGCTTGTGAAATAACAGAACAATTACATATTGAACCAACTCACAAAGTTGTTGTGTTAGGTGATGGTAAGTTAGGTTTGACTACCGCATTAACATTAAATGCTCAAAACTTGGATGTTACTCTAATAGGGAAACATCAAAATAAGCTGGATATTGCTAAAAAACAAGGTGTTAAAACACTTCTCTTGAGTGAGTCTGAATCTATGAATAATTTTGATGTTGTTGTTGAAGCTACCGGTTCTGTTTCAGGATTTGAAACATCTCTAAACCTTGTAAAACCAAGAGGTGTACTGGTTTTAAAAAGTACAATTGCAACAGGTAAAGAATTGAATCTTGCACCTATTGTTATAAATGAAATTACTGTTTTAGGTTCAAGATGTGGTCAATTCGCTCCTGCATTGCGATTGTTAAAAAATAATAGAATTGATTTTACTCCTTTTATTTCAAAAATTTATCCGGTTGACAATGCAATTGAAGGATTTGAAGCAAATAAAGAAAAAGATAGTATAAAAATATTACTAAAATTTTAGTTAGAAATTTAGGGGTAAACAATGAATAAAAATAAAATCGCTGTAAGATGGTTATCTGCAGGTCATTTTGCTAATGATATATATACAGGGGTATTGAATCCAATAATGCCGTTTATTGCAGCAAAGTTGGGTATAACAATGGCTATGGCAACAGCAGTTATTAGTATATCAAGTATATTTTCAACGCTTCTGCAGCCAATTTTTGGCTTTTTTGCTGATAATATGCTTAAACGAGTCTTTATATTTTGGGGGTTAATATTAAGTTCTATATTTATACCGATGACTCCTCTTGCTCCCAATACATGTATATTAATATTATTTATTATTTTAGGAAGTTTAGGGAGCAGTTTTTACCACCCGCAGGCAAGCGGATTTGTAAACAAGTTTGCATCAATGTGCAATTCTTGCGCAAATGACATGGGTATATTTATAAGCATGGGCTCTTTAGGTTATTCCTTCGGACCTTTGATTGCAGCAGGGGTAACTCAGTATCTTGGTATGGAACATATGCCTATAATGTCTGTATTAGGCTTGTCATTAGCTTTCACAATGTTTTTATTTGTACCAAAACTTTCTAATGTAGAGAAAAAACCTGAGTATAAGACTTTTAAAGAAACATTCTATACGATATTGATGAATAGAAAAATGAATTATCTCATGATTATATCAATGATGAAAGTGCTTGTAACAACAAGCTGCTGTACCCTTTTGCCATTTCTATGGAAAGATATGGGTTATCCGCCGTTTTATATTGGTGTAGCTTTATTTTTGTTTATAATAGCAGGCGGTATAGGTTCTTTAGTAAGTCATAAAATTGAACTTGCTTTCGGGACAAAAAACTTATTATATTTTTCCATGACTGCAACGCTGCCGATGATAATAATGTTTTCATTAACGTATAAGCATCACCCGGTCTTTTCTATTGCAATGTTTGTAATTATAGGTTTTACAACCATGCTGGCTCAGCCGGTTACAATGGTTATGGGACAGACTCTGTTGCCAAAATATAAGAGTGTCGTTGCCGGTTTTATGAACGGATTTGCATGGGGAGTAGTTGCGATTTCTTTGTCATTAATCGGTTTGACTGCTCAAAAATATGGGATTACAAATGTTTTGATAATTTTGTCGTTTTTCCCTGTAGTAGCAAGTCCTATAATCCAGTATCTATAATATTTTTAAGCTTTGTATTAAGAATTGTTACATTAATAAAAACAAACTAGCAAATTAAAATATGTTTGGTTATTATATGTATGTAACAAGACAAAGGAGGTCAATAAATTATGTCAAAAGTACAAAACATTTTAGGTTCATTAGGAATTAAAAAACCAGTTCAAGTTGCTAAAGCTGCTAAAAAAGCTTCTGTAGCTGTTTCAAAACCAGCTGCAAAAGTTGAAGCTAAAGGTGCTGAAGCATTAGCTGCTCAAAATAAAACTTTAGTTATGAAGAAAGCAAATTTAAAAGCTACTTCTGATTGGTCTGGCGGCGGAATTGATTGGTAATCAATCGGTTCTAATAAACCTAATTAAGATTATAAAAAGGCGATTCAAGTTTCTTGAATCGTTCTTTTTTTATGAGAAAGAGATTTTGTCCGGCACCGCGGGGAAATCTTCAACCTGATACCAGATGGTCAGTTCTTTATTTAAAACGATATATCTTTTAAGCGTCTTATTTTTAATTGACCAGCTTTTTAATTTTTTTGAACGCAATAGAAATTTTAAAAGAAAAATTTTTATAAAAACTTGTTCTTTTATTTATTTTTTTTATTTGTTATATTAGCAGGTGCCAAATTGGCACTTTTAAAGTAGCAAATTTACACTTAGAAAATATCAATTTGGCACTTTGAATTAATTTTGTACATATTAAACAACGTCTTTTCCCAAAATAGGAACTGAGTATCTAAGGAGACTGCTAGCCGTATGACAGTAAAGCGGCAACGTGCCCGCAATATAATATCCTTATCAAGTAGTCCCAATTTCACCTAAATACATTTACCCCTCCCCACTTGCAAAATTTGAACGTATTTGATAGTATTCATATGTGGTTTGAGGTGTAAATGACAAGATTAAAAGAACGTATCGAAAATTTCAATAAAGTATACGGTATATTTTCAGATGCAGTAAATGAGTATAAAAAAGATACGGATGCTGTACTTATTCAAATGGCGTTAGTTCAATCATTTGAAGTTTGTTTTGAGCTAGCCTGGAAAGTATTAAAAGATTACTTAAATATTAAAGGCTTACAGGTTTATCTTCCTCGAGATGTTATAAAAGAAGCCTTTTCGGCTGAAGTTATAAAAAACGGTCAGGTATGGATTAATATGTTGAACGCAAGAAATTCAACTTCGCATGAGTATAATAACGATAAAATTAATATTATTTTAAGAAGTATCAGTACTGAATACGCAAAAGAATTAGCGGATTTTGAAGAACAAATAAAGGGTTTTGATGAATAATTTTGGGCTGCCTGAACGTACAATAAATGAACTTATAGAGTATTTCAAAACGAAGCCTGAAATTGAGCAGGTAAAAATTTTTGGTTCACGTGCAAAAGGAACATATCGAAACGGTTCAGATATAGACTTTGCAATTTGGACAGATGAACACGAATATTTTTCAAGATATTCAGGCGAACTCGATGATTTGCCGACTCCTTATATGTTTGATGTAATTGATTACAAAACCTTATCTCACGAAGGAATGAAAAACAGTATTGATAGAGATGGTGTTGTTTTTTATAAAAAATTGTAACTAAATATTAAGATGGATTTGACAAGGCTGAAACCGTGATAAAATCTGTTATATGGGTGACCCGCTAATTTTATTTAAGGAAATTGTTTAAAATTAATTGTGAATAAATGTTTTACTTTTTATTCTTTGGACAAGTTGAATTTTTTCAAAGTATTTTAAGTATGTTTTTCTTAATTTCCCGACTGAACCAAAAAACATTTGTTCTGAATTTGTTAATTTTTTACCTTGTTCCAATTTTGATTTAATTAATGTTAGAGTACAAATTAGGTCAGTTGTTTGGAATAATTTATAATTCGCCGGTAAAACCTGACGGAATTCACATTCAATGCTAAATAAAGTATTAAAAATTGCAACTAATATATTTGTAATTTGATATTGTCCGTTATCATAGTAAATTATAATATTATCGAATTGTGTAAAATATTCTAAATGTTCATTGATAAGAAATTTTAGTTGTTTTGAAAGCTGCTTGGTAATGTCCATTGAATTTGTATTCGGAGATTTTTCAACAATCAGGCTTGCGTGTGAAATATTAACGTGTTTAGTAAAACAGAATAATTTGTGAAAAATTTTTCTGCGAATACTTATATCGAATGTTTTATAGTTCTTTTCCCGTCTAATTAGCGGTGCTGTATGAATTGTGTGATTTTTTAAACCAAGTTCTTCAAGAGAGTTATTAAGTATGTTAATTTGATTTTGTATTGGATTGTTTTGTTCGTGAAAAACAAATGATACAATGTAAAATGGGGCATTTTCATTGTATTTGCCAAAATCACCGGATTCATCTACGAAAATACTTAATTCTTTCACAAAACCTCTCGCAATAATTAAAATGGCAGGAATAACTCCTGCCGTGGTGGACCGAGGCATAAAGCCAGCCCATATACTCATGATAACATATATATCCTCATTTTTCAACCTGATAAACTTATATTCATTCTGATTAACGTGTAATTGTAACTAAATATTAAGATGGATTT
>CALUXV010000038.1 GCA_944324835.1 Candidatus Gastranaerophilales bacterium | reverse complement strand
TCAACCGGTTCTTCCATCACAGGTTCTTCCAATATATTTTGTATAGCCTCTTCCATTACCGGCTCTTCTTCTGCAATCTCTTCAACCGGTTCTTCCATCACAGGTTCTTCCAATATATTTTGTATAGCCTCTTCCATTACCGGCTCTTCTTCTGCAATTTCTTCAACCGGTTCTTCCATCACAGGTTCTTCCAATATATTTTGTATAGATTCTTCCATTACCGGCTCTTCTTCTGCAATCTCTTCGACCGGTTCTTCCATTACAGGTTCTTTCAATATATTTTGTATTGGAATTTCCATTGCCGGCTCTTCAACAACTTTTGCCACCGGCATTATATCTTGAGTAATTTCTATTTCATCAAGTTTAATTATCAGCGGTATAAATTTTGTTGATTTTCCATATAAAATAAACTCATCTTCTGCCAGTTTATTCAAATAAATATTATATGCTCCAAAATCATTTTGTTGTTTCATTGGCGTAAACATAATCATATTTTTAGAACATTGTTTTAACTCATCTATATATTCATAAGAATAAGGACAAGCTATAGATGAGAATACATTTTTAGCCGCAAAAATTGTATTTAAAACTTCTTTGTCTGAATTATCATTATTTAGTGAGGTTATTGCATAGAAGTTAGTATTTTGTTTCTCCATTTGATTATAAATGTATAAAATATATTCTTTTTGAAGAGAATCATTTAATCTTGATAAATCAATAACAAGTGTATTATCAGCATTCAGTTTTTTATCAAGAATTCTGAAATCTTTTTCGTCTTGAGCAAAAATTCCAAGTTTTTCAAACTGCATTAATTTATTTTTCAAAATAATTAACTGCAACTGCTGAGAATGTTTAAATTCATAATCTACGGCAGCATTAAAATCATGGAACGGAATATAATCTACAGTTTTAATATATGCATTAAGTTCTGAAAATATATCTTGAATAAAAGCTTTATACTCATCAGTTAAATCGTTAAAACCTCTTTCAAAAATATATCCGATAGAATTTTTATCTAAAGGGATTTTAAAATCTTCTGTTGCAATAATCTTATTGCCTTTAACATCTCCGGTAATATCAATAACAACTGTTTTTCTTGAATTAAGTTCATTTTGCTTGATAATATTTTCCAACAATTGAGCATACTGATAAGATTTTTCTGCACAAATAATCGGTCTGTCTTTAAGCATTTTTGCAGATACCAAAACATCTGTATCTGCTTGTGCAATCTTGCCGATAAGCATAGGTTCTGACTTATCTAATATATTCACAACAAAATCAGGGCTTAAAACTTCTATTTCTGATTGAATAGAAGGAATTGAACCATCATACGCTTGAATACTTCCTTTAAAGTTAAAAATCAACCTTGCAATAGCCATCTTTCCTACTCTTGAAGATTCAAGATGTAATATCTGCGCTATATAGGTATTTTTTAAATCCGTAATTTTAATAAATGACGCAAGTGAAATATCTTCATCATAACTTAATTTTACTAGATTGTTTTTAACTTCAATAATATTCATTTTTTATAAACCTTTTTAACCTTAATTCAAACATATTTTATCATAATAAAGCTTATCCGGTAAAGTTTTTTACTAATTTCTCGGGCGTACCCCTTCCGGAATCCTTGTATAAATATCTTCCATAGAAAGATTTACAGGAGAGAAATCATAACTCACAAGATATTCAATTGCATCCTGAGGAGTACTTGCTACATAGTATAATTTACCTGCCGTATCTTTTGCAAACGATTTTTTTATAATATCATCATAGAATTTTAAAAGATTATCATAAAAGCCATTTGTATTTAAAAATATAATCGGCTTATTATTATATCCTAATTGTTTCATAACAAGCATTTCAGAAACTTCATCAAGTGTCCCAAAACCTCCGGCCATCGCAATAATAGAGTCTGACATCTCATCAAGTTTTGCTTTTCTGTTTCTCATATCATTTGTTAAATAAAACTCATCGCATTCATCATAATGCACCCCGAAATTATAGAGTTTTTCCGGCATAACACCGATTAATTTCCCGCCGTTTTGTTTAACGGCTTTTGCAATCTCAAACATCGTCCCGACTTTACTGCCGCCGTAGACTAAATCCATATTATTTTTTCCGATTAATTCACCAAGAATTCTTGCATCTTCATAAAATTCAGGAGCAAGAGTACTGGACGATGATGAAAATACACAAACTCTATGTTTCATCAAAAATTTCCTCCGCCATTCAAATAAAATGAAGAACAATATAAACCTGTTCCCTGTCTTGAACAGTCAAATTCAATTTCATCATTGCTTAAGGAATTTCCAAAAGGTTCTATTGAATCTTTGTAAATATTCATACCAAATATATCCTTGCCCCAAACATTAGGACCTGATTTACCGTTTGTATCATACATTAAAATACCTAAAATTTTTCTGTTTGAATGAGACTCTATTCTATATTTCGAATACCATTTAAATGCAAGAGTTGCACCGGAATCTGTGGTATAAATTTCTTTAAACGTATATTCGTCCTTTGGAGTTTCTCCGTTGAGATACTTTATTTTATAAGTAACAACTTTATTTAATGGATGAACTTTTACCAGTGCAGTTATAAAACTTTGCAGTGTAATATCTCCATTAGAAAATGTTTTGATAGAAGTTGGAATTTCTGCAAAATCGTTATGCACCTGCCGCCATTTAGATACATTTCTTGCTTGAATAGTATCATCAATAGACAGCGGTATTACCAACAATGCCACCAAAACAAATATTACAAGTAAAATTATAACTTCAACTAATGTGAATGCTTTTTTCATCTATGCCATGTCCAATCGTTTCTTTTCTTTGATAAGTGAATCATAAATCCATTCCGGAACAAAATTTTTCCCGAGAATAATTTGCCCGTTCATAACATTTGGAGCATGAAAATCTGATCCACCGGTTACAATAAGCCCGTATTCCTCTGCCAGTGACGAGAAGTGCTCAATAAAAGCAGGAGAATGTTTTCTATGGTATGCCTCAATACCTCTTAAGCCGCAATTAACCAGTTTTGGAATTAAATCATCAGCTATCGGAATATCATGCGGGTGTGCAATAACAGGAATTCCGCCGGCATCGTATATAATCTCAACCGCATCGTAAGGAGATACCGTTTTTCTCTCTACATAAACAGGCGATGAATTGTTTATATATTTGCTGTATGCTTCCATAACGTTTGCAGTACCGCCGACATTAGTTATTGCTTTCGCAATATGAGGACGTCCGATACTACCTCCTTCTGCAACCATCGCTTTAACATCGTCAAATTTAATTTTGATTCCTTCCTTTTTATTAAGCAGATTCAAAATTTCTTTAGTTTGTTTTACACGAGCCTGCTGTTGTGTTTTCAGCATTGATTTAAAATCGCTGTTATTAACATCCATAAAGTAGCCGAGTATATGGACTTCATACCCTTTATGAATTGTATTAATTTCGACTCCTTGAATTATTTCAAGGTTCTCATTATTTTTTTCAGCATAATCTTTCGCCACCTTGTAGGAAAGAATGTTGTCGTGATCTGTAAGCGCAATAACTTCCAGTCCTGCTTCAACGGCTAAGTCTACAATTTTTTCAGGAGAGAAAATCCCATCAGAATAATATGTGTGAATATGAAAATCTGACTTCATTTCACCCTCCTTCCATCAGACGCTGTTAGTTTCAACTTTTGCCTCCAATTCTTCATTATTCATATCTACATTAACATTAATTCTTTTTATTGCAGAGGCAATTCCATCAACCATAGAAATTTCTACTGCATTAATTACACAAGGAGGATTAACCGCAACCTCATATCTTTCAGGAAGCATTGTTGTTAATCTCCTTAAAGATGTCAAATATTCCATACCGATAACACTGTCATATGAACCGCAGAAACCAACATCCGTTATATATGCCATATTATTAATAATTTTTTCATCAGATGTTTGAACATGCGTATGTGTTCCGACAAATGCGGTTAATCCGATTTCTGACAAATATCTCCCAATACATATTTTTTCTGCTGTTGCTTCTGCATGAAAATCTAATATTATATACGGAGTTATTTGTTTTAGTTTTTCAATTTCCGATTTCACAATATCAACCGGATTATCAATCGGCGGCAAAAATACTCTGCCAAGGGCATTGATTACAGCTATTTTTATCCCATTTTTTTCAAAAATTTTGGAACCAACGCCCGGAGTACCTTGTGGGTAATTAATAGGGCGGACAAGCCTTTCCGCACCTTCGATGTAGTTAAAAATTTCTTTTTTATCCCAGATATGATTTCCGGCAGTCATACAATCAATACCGGCCTGAGATAGTTCATTATAATTTTTTTCCGTTAAGCCAAAACCGTGTGAAGCATTTTCCACATTTGCAATGATAAAATCAGGGCAGTTATCAGAATTTCTCAATTCCTCTATATACTTGGCAACTGCTTTTCTTGCTATTTTACCAACCAGATCTCCAAAAAATAAAATTTTTATTTCTTTATTTGTTTCCATTGTTCTTTTTATATAATGGGGGAATTAATCCCCCATTTTACTATTTAGCGATTTCAACAGTTCTGAATTCTCGAACAACCGTTACTCTGATTTGACCAGGGTAATCAAGTTCGTCTTCAATTTTCTTCGCAATATCTCTTGCAAGTTTTTGTGAAGCCAAATCATCAAACATTTCTGATTCAACAATAACTCTTACTTCTCTTCCTGCTTGAACTGCAAAAGATTGTTTAATTCCTTCGTACCCGTTTACGATTTCTTCAATCTTTTGTAAACGTTTGATATAAATTTCTAAAGTATCACGTCTAGCTCCTGGCCTGCCGGCAGATATCGCATCCGCAAGCTTAACAAGAACTGCTTCAATCGTATTTGCAGTCACATCATCATGGTGAGCCTCAATAGCATGAATAATATCTTCTTTTTCACCGAATCTTCTTGCAAGTTCAACACCAAGTTGAATATGTGTACCTTCCTGTGTTTGGTCAACAGCTTTTCCGATATCGTGGAGAAGTCCTGCACGTTTTGCAACATAAACGTTTGCCCCGAGTTCTGCGGCAAGCATGCCTGCGATATGACCGACTTCAAGCGAATGTTTAAGAACATTTTGACCATAACTTGTACGATAATATAAGCGTCCAAGATTTTTAATTAGTTCTTTGCTTAGGCCCATAACTCCCATATCAAGAGCAGCATTTTCACCTTCGTGGTAGATTTTCTTTTCTACTTCTTCACGAGATTTTTCTACAACTTCTTCTATTCTTACAGGGTGAATACGACCATCTTGAATAAGTTTTTCGAGTGCAATTTTTGCAATCTCACGTCTTACAGGGTCAAAACAAGATAATACAACAGCTTCCGGTGTATCATCAATAATCAGGTCAACGCCGGTCAGAGTTTCAAGTGTTCTGATATTTCTTCCTTCACGTCCGATAATACGGCCTTTCATTTCGTCATTCGGAAGTGATACAACAGATACGGTTGATTCAACAACCTGATCCATCATACATCTTTGCATTGTAGTTGAGAGAATTTCTTTTGATTTTTCAAGCGCATCCTCTCTTATTTTTGCTTCATTTTCTCTGATTAACTGCATTTGCTCTTGTGCTAAGTCTTGTTTTAGCTGTTCTAAGAGCATATTTTTTGCATCTTCTCTGGACATGCCGGCAATACGTTCAAGTTCAGAAATTTGTTTTTGTATTGTTTCAGCCAGATAATTTTCTTTTTCTTCAAGTTCTTCTTCTTTTTTATCCAGTTGAGATTCTTTGTCTGTTACCTCTTGGATTTTGTTTTCGAGAATGTCTTCTCTTCTGGTTAATTTGTTTTCTAAATTGTTAAGTTCTCTTCTTCTTTCTCTTTCATCTTCGTTAATCTTTTCACGTTCGGCTTGAAGAGCTTCTTTTGCCTGGATTAACGCTTCTTTTTTGATTAAATTTTCTTTGTCGGTCTGCTCTTGTTTTAGCTTTTGGGATTCATGCGCAAGTTTGCTGTAACGCTGCTGCATGAATATTACTCCAAATAATAGAGCTGCCGCAACAATCAACAAAATGATTGACAAAACGCTCATAGGCACCTTATCCTTTTCTATTTTTTTATTTAATACACGATGGTGCGGTACATATAACCTACCGTACGTCATTCAAAATATTTATTTTAAACAATTTTCATCGCATATATCTTAAAAAAATTTATCTACTACATCTGGTTTAATCATACCATACATCGGAGGAAAATGTAAATAGAAATTTGAAAAGTGATTAAGAAAGTGAACAGTGATTAGTGAGGAGTGAGCAGACACTTTCTGTCATCCCGAACAACCTTTTGATCCTAACTGGGCAGAAAAAACAAGAACTAAATATTTTAAAAGTCTGCAAGTTGCTTAATTTAGTTATTTATTAGTAACTTTCAAACGTTTTTATTAACGTTAAATTTGTAGTGCAAAAATTGGCTCAAATTAATATACATTTTTCCCCAAGAAAAATTTAAAAAAGTACTTGACTTTTTCAACAGAATCTTGTTTCGGGATGACAGAAAAACAGTCATTCTGCGGATTGTGAGCAGAGGCTGTAGCGTTTCACGAAGGTGAAATGCGTAACGCCGTTTAATGCGAACAATCCAAGACGAGGGCGTCAGTCGAAGAATGAGCAAATCCCATCCCCTTAAAGGGTAATCAATTCTTCGTAAACTTTGATTGCAAATTTATCTGTCATACTGGATATATAATCAATAATTGCCTGTTTATAATCCATTGGATTTTCCATCTGATATATTATCTTATTCTTATATTTCTTAGTCACACGCTGCTGGGTATCAATATTTGAATATTTAATCAACCATTCACAAAAACTTTTAATCAATGTTCTATAATAAGGAGCATCTTTAGCAAGACGGCTTATTGTTCTAAAATCGGCATAATAATCTTTTAAGAAATCATATAATGCTCTTAATACCAGATTTGCATAATCCATAAACGGTCTAAGTCTACGGTTCATACATATTTTTTCATAGTTGAATCTTTTTATCTGGTTCATAAGTTCATAATTTTCATGAGAGAAGTTTAATCCGGTTTCCGGAGTTGAATTTTCACACAAATCCAGCACAAACTTATGTATTAAAAATGTTGTGTTTATTTCTTTTAATTTAACTTTTTCTTTTACAATATTTTCTGCAATTTGTCTTAATGTAGCATAATCTTCTTTATTAAAGAAATTATAAAGAGCTGCGTCTTGCAAATCACGTCCCAAATATGCAAGCTTATCAGAAACCTTTACAACACAACCTTCATAGGTATACGGCATATACTGTCCCTTTTGAATATCTCTTAAATCAATATATTCTTTTCGAGGGATTAAAGATTTTTCATCAACTTCACCACAATGACTTACAATACCATCTCTTACGGCATAAGTCAGGTTTAAATTCTCACTCCAGCCGTCTTGATTTGGTAAAGTTTCTATATCATCAATAAATCTAAGACTATTGTATTCATGCCAGAATCTGCCCGGAAAACCTTCTTCATGCATTATTTTTCTTAAAATTCTTTCACCGTGATGGCCAAAAGGAGAATGCCCCAAATCATGACCTAATGACATTGCTTCAACTAATTCAACATTTAACCCTAAATATTTTGCAATAGATTTTGAGATTGATGCGACATAATTTACATGTTCTATTCTCGTGCAAACATGGTCGTTATCCGTTGCGAAAAACACCTGCGTTTTATGTTTAAGCCTGCTATATGCAGCACAATTTATAATCCGGTTATAATCTCTTTCAAATTCGCTTCTTATATCAAACTCTCTACCGGCCAATTCTCCGGCACGGCTTATAAACTTATCCCAATTAGGATTACTTGGGGTTGCCGCAACTTCTGAAAATAGATTTGATTTTATCTGCCGGTTCATATGGGTATTATACCAATACTTAAAAAAAAATACTAGTAGGAATAACCAAGACTTATATAGCGAATTTCGCAGATACTATGAAAACCGGTCATTCTGTGGACTTTAAATAATTAATGAACTTTTATTTTAGAAAAAGCCGTTTTTTCAACCTGTTTATTTATAGCGGTATTATTCGCAGGTTCGTTTCCTATGTTTTGATGAAGTTTGGCAAGTTTTGTCTTTTTATGTTTTTCGCTCAAATTTGTTAAATATATGTTCAAATTCGGAATTCCAATACCCAAAACTAAGGCTGAATATATATATCCGCTTAATTGTGCAATATTTAACAATCGTAAATTCTTTCTTGCCTGACCGCCTTTTGGTAAAAGCTTGAACATTTCACTAAACTTCATTACTTTACCATCCGGTTTGATTATAGATTTTATATCAGGACGTTCTTTTTTCAGACCATCAATTATCACTTCAGAATGAGTTGCAATAGATGAAGATAAAAAGTTACCAATTTTTTGTAACTTAGTTGCATTCTGAGGCAGCGGAGCACGTTTTAGTAAGTTGGCTCCTTTATTCTGGAATTTATGTAAAATTAATTGGTTAACCACATTCCCAAGCATTAACCAGTTGAAGAAACCTAAAACATCCTTTGTTACAACTTCTCGATGTTCATCTCTATCTCTTGCAGCTAGCAATCTTGATGTAATAGCAAGTCCAAATATTGACTTAAACTGGTTAATTGTCGGGCTCTTACCTTTGTACTGGTTCTTTTCAATAAAGAGTTTAGGGATTTTAAGAGGATTCTTTGCCAAAGCCCCCATAGATGCTAGTGATATTGCCATCATACCAACACCGCTTGCAAGTTTTAACATCTTAAAGCCGGCAGAATTATCTTTCTTACGACCTTCAACACCGACAAAACCGTCTGTACCTGTTCTTTTCTTTGACAAGTAAACATTTAAAGGCTGTGCAATCACTGCCAATACGCCGGCAATTGCAATACCTATAGCCGTTCTGGTTTTTCCAAAACCTTTATAATCTGAAATAAATTTGCTTACTTTACCTTTTACTTTGTCAGATTTTAATGCTTCTGATATTCTGTAAAAGTTTTCAAACATAGTTTTAGAATTTGCAACCGTAACTTTTTTTGCGGCACCGTCATTATGAACAAGCCTAAATTCTTTTTCTGTTCCGGTTGCTTCTAACAATCTTGCAGAAAGACGTTTTTGAACTTCTTTCCATCTATCCGGCATCCCTTTTCTATCACCATCAGCAACATATTTCAAATCGTCTGCAATACCTTGTTTATATTCCTGAGGAATTTTAATAAACCCTTCTGCATTAGCGTTTTTACTATTTGGATTGTACGCTTCCAAATTATTTACAATATCTTTTGCGTATTCAGAAACATTACCGTTATGTTTTTCCCATTTTGCAGAAAAAACATCTGCAGCGTCATCTGATGCAAATATTTTATTTGCCTTAACTCCGTATTTATTATTCAAAGCAGTTGCAATCAGTGTACCGGCAGCAACACCGTATACGCCAATTAAAGCATCATTTGCAGAAGACTCTGCTTCTCTAAAACCGGTTTCAAATCCTGCGTTGAAACCTCGTTTTTTCATATCTGTCCAGGTTCGAGGAATAACCATTGAACCTAAATCAACCCCTGTTGCACCCCAAACCGGTTCATCCGCAAGAAATTTGAATGTTGAATCAACCCAACCTCTAAATGCCGGTGTATTTCCTTTTTGTAGCGGGGTTTTATTATTATTGTAATAGTTGTTATTAATATGGTTTAAATCTGTTTTCATTGTTTCACTTCTGCTTTCATTTTAAACTGCTTCATCGACGGGAATTGAGGATTTAACCCTCTGGAGTTGATTCCGGATGTTCGGCCTGCGCCGGCATGAGCAGTTATCGGGGTACCACTATTGATTGATTTTAATCTTGCTTCTTCAAGTCTATCATGTTTATCTGTTCTTAATCTTGTAAATATAGGAACAATTACTCCTAACAACGCTAAAGATGTACCAAGATTTGCCATTTGACATTTCGCTCTAAGCTTTGTAGCTTCTTCAAATGCTTTGCCAACACCTCTTAATTCATCAGATGATTTAAGATGTGTATTCAAAACCCAGTTCTTGGCCTTTGTAAAGAAACCTTTATTCTTATTAGAATCAAACGTTTTATTCAACAGTTCAATACCTGTTTTCTTTTCTAAATGCGATGCCATAGCTTTTGCACCGTAGTCACCTAAGAAATACATGCTTGAGAAAGTTACAATATCTCTTGTATGAGCTTCATCAAGTTCTGCCTTGTCATCTGCAACTGCCATACGGGATGCAAATGTAATGGCAGATATTGCTCTTGCCTGATCCATTGTAGGGAATTGGTCTTTGAATTGAACAATATTCTTCAAAGTCTTCATATTCGGGAGTTTCATCATTGATAACATTGCAACACCAAGCATTGATGACACCGCCCAAATCTTTTTACCTATCAATTGACGTTTTTCATCTTTTACCTGTTCTGCCGTCTTTTGATGTTCGCCTTTACCATAATTCTTATGGATTGGAGCACCTTTAACTCCTGATATCTTTTCGGTAATTTTTCTGTTTATATGCTGCATTGATGCTGCCAAAGGTAAAATAATTGCCATACCTAAGATACTCTTGGTCTTTAACAATCGTTTTGAACGTTTGACAAAATCCGCAACATTTTCAGGTTTAATACCTTCTTTGACCATACCTTTTACAAGCTGGTGGGTATCAGTTAATGTTCTTTCTAAACCTGCTTCTAACCCTTCTCCAAATTTAACGTCTTGTGCAATGTGTGTTTTTCTTGATATAGATTTGAATATTGCTTTTAATCTCTTCTTTGGAGTTTTTTCAACTAATTCTTCTGATAGTTGTCCATCTTTATATTTAAAACTTATTCTTGTTAATTTTTCCGCAGCATCAGACATTTCTTGTTTTGACATTGCCTGATTAAATGCTTTTTTATCAAAACCGTCTATCCCTGAAGCTTCGTTTAATAAATTGTAATTAACAGCATAAACTCTGGCATGAGTTTTGTTGCCGTTAAATATATTCATACCTTCTTTAAATGCTTCAGTATTTTCAGCATCTTTATAGTGGTTTGTAACCTTATTTATGGAATCAGAGCTTGCCCAGCAATTTGCAAGGTTTGATTTACCTTTCCCCATAATTCCATTATTGAATGCTTTTGCAACTCCAAGAGTAATAAATCCCGGAATTAAACAATTAACAATTAAACCTGATGACTCACGTCTGAAAGCTTCAAATCCTGCAAAAAGATTTGTTAACGATTCCCAGATAGAACGAGGCAAAATTGCAGTCAATAAATCAATAACCGCAACATTAATCATAGGCTCTTTTTCACATTTTTGAACAAGACCAATTACAGCTCCGCCAAGTTTTTCACGCCCTTCAAAATTAGGTTTATTTTTTAAACCTTTATTTTGTAGAGATGAACTATTTATATTCGAATTATTTTGTCTATCTAAACTAAACTGACTAATCATACACAATCTACATCACTACTAGTTGATATAAAAATTATAACAACCACACTATATAATTAAAAGTTGGACAAAAAAAAAATTGCCAATTTTTTTTCAGATGTAAAGTAAATATTAAGATAAAAAATGATTGTTTTTTAAACTTTAATTTTATTTTAATAAAAAAATCTTTGTAAGATAAAAATTTTTACGTCAATATTAACTAAGAATACTAATATTTTTAAATTACAGAGAAATTTATTTTGTAAAATTTTGTAAAAATTTAGTAACTTTTCTTAATAATTAGTGTAATTTAAACAATTATTTCAAATATTGAACAGATATTTTGTTTAAATTAAAATTGTGGCATGAAACTAGGAGCATTTATAGTACCAACGGGAATAGGAGCCTCAATCGGCGGATTTGCAGGAGATGCAAGCTATTGGGCAAGAGAGTTTGCCAGAGAAAACAAACTCATTGTAAACCCTAATGTTGTTAATGCCGGCTGTTTTTCAGGAATAACCGATAATATGCTCTACATTGAAGGATATTCGCTTGATGAGTTTTTTAAAGGCAAAATATGCTTAAAAGAAAGTTCTAACAACAAAATCGGAGTAATATTTGATAAAGGAATATCTCAAGGGATACTCAACGTACATATAAATACAATTAATGCCGTCAAAACTATTTATGGCATTGATATTATCGACTGGGATATAACTGATGAAAATGTCGGAGTAGAGTTTAATGTTGATGAATCGGGAATTTCAACCGGCAGCGTAAATAATATAAAAACACTTCTTACATCCGCAAAACGCTTAATCCAAAAAGGGGCAGAAGCAATTGCTATTGTATGCAGATTTGAAGAACCGGAATCAGACGAGTATTCGGAAGGAATAGGAGTTGACCCTGTAGGCGGTGTTGAAGCTATTATTTCGCATTATATTTCCAAAGAACTGCAAATTCCTTGCGCTCATTCCCCTGCGTTTGAAAATATTGAAATCGAACAAAGAATAGTTGACCCCAGATGTTCCGCAGAATATATTACTCCGACATATCTGCCTTGTATACTTATCGGACTGTCACAAGCACCCCAATTCACAAAAGACGAAGGATTTTCAATAAATGATTTAGATTTTCTTATCATGCCATATGATGCTATGGGTTCAATCCCCGTATTTGAAGCATATAAACGAAACATTCCGATTTATGCGGTTAAAGAAAATAAGACTGTTTTAGATATTACCCCTGAAAAACTCGGGTTAAATGTGAATATTGTTGAAAGATATCAAGATATTTTATTAATATAATAAAAATCCGGTAAATATAATTACCGGACTTTTTGTAAACAATACTTTTAATTATTACTTAACTTCTTTGAAAATCAAAGTTGCATTGTGACCGCCAAAACCAAATGAATTAGTCAATGCAGCATGAACTTCCGCTTTTTGAGCTTTGTGCGGAACATAGTTCAAATTAGCAACTTCTTCATCTTGATTGTCCAGATTAATAGTCGGCGGAACAATACCGTTATTAATTGTTTCGATACAAGCGATACTTTCAACAGCACCTGTTGCACCTAACATATGACCGTGCATGCTCTTTGTTGAAGAAACATACAGATTCTTGTTGTGTTCTTTATCGCCAAATAATCTTTCAACCGCTTTTGATTCAGCAATATCGCCAAGACCTGTACTTGTACCGTGAGTATTGATATATTGAATATCTTCAGGTTTCATGCCGGCATCTTGAAGTGCAAATTCCATAGATTTTGTAGCACCTTTACCTTCCGGACAAGGAGCAACCATATCATAAGCATCAGCAGACTGGCCGTAACCAACGATTTCTGCATAGATATGAGCACCGCGTTTTTTAGCAATTTCGTATTCTTCAAGTACCAAAACACCGGCACCTTCTGACATAATAAAGCCATCTCTGTCTTTGTCATAAGGTCTGCTTGCTTTTTGAGGTTCATCGTTGCGTTTTGATAAAGTCTTAGCTGCAGTAAATGCACCAATACCTATATCACAAATAGTAGCTTCGCAGCCGCCTGCAACAACAACATCAGCATCTCCGCATTGAATAGCACGGAATGCATCACCGATTGAGTGAGTACCTGTTGCACAAGCTGACAAAACAGCTTTGTTAATACCTTTGAACCCGTATTTCATTGAAATTCTGCCTGATGCCATATCAGCAATCATCATTGGGATTGTGAACGGTGAACATTTTGTAGGGCCTCTGTCTAAAATAGACTTGTGGCTTTTTTCTAATGTTCTGAAACCGCCGGCTGCAGAACTTACAATTACACCTATTTTGTATGGATCAACATCAATACCTTCAAGTTTTGCATCTGCAATTGCTTCGTCTGCTGCAACCATTGCAAATTGGGTATATCTGTCCATACGTTTTGCATCTTTTGGATTAATATATTGTTCTGGGTCAAAATCTTTTACCTGACCTGAAATAAGAACTGTATGTCCTTCGCTTAATCCTTCTGTTAAACTTATTCCGCTATTACCTGCTAGCAAGTTATCCCATAGAATTTTAACACCCACACCAAAAGGGGTTACCGCTCCCATACCTGTTACTACAACTCTTCGTTTTGACATCTTCTTTTAAACCTTTTCTTCTTATATGATTACGAGAGGAAAATTTTATTCTCCTCTCGTAACTTAAATCCTTTACCGATTATGAATGTGCGTCGATATAATCTACTGCATCTTGAACTGTTTGAATTTTTTCTGCTTCTTCATCAGGAATTTCGCAGCCGAATTCTTCTTCAAATGCCATTACTAATTCTACTGTATCTAAAGAATCTGCTCCTAAATCTGCTGTAAAGCTTGCTTCAGGAGTAACTAAGTTTTCATCAACGCTTAATTGATCAACTACAACTTTTTTAACTTTTTCTAATGTACTCATGTTTTCTTTTCCTCTTTTTCTTCTTAACGTAATATCACTATTCAAATTTAATTATACTATTTCAAGATAATTTTGCAAAATGTTTTAAGATATATTACTAGATTATCAAGCCGCCGTCAACTTCTAACACCTGACCTGTTACATAATCAGTATCAACGGCTAAGAATTTAACAGCTTTTGCAATATCTTCAACTTCTCCTAATCTCTTTAACGAAATGAAGTCTAAGAATTTTGAAGTATCCAAATCTTTTGTCATATCGGTGTTAATAAAGCCAGGAGCAACAGCGTTTACTCTGATACCTCTTGAACCAAGTTCTTTAGCAAGAGTTTTGGTCAAACCGATTAAACCTGCTTTTGCAGCAGAGTAATTTGCCTGCCCGGCGTTTCCTGATACACCTACAACACTTGACATATTAACAATAGCACCGCTTCTTTGTTTCATCATAACCTTAACTACAGGTTGAGAAACATAAAATGCGCTTGATAAATTTGTATTGATAACTGCATCCCAGTTTTCAGCAGACATTCTCATAAATAAGCCGTCACGCGTAATTCCGGCATTGTTTACAAGAACATCAATTCTGCCGAATTTTTCAAGAATTTCAGAAATACCTTTGTCAACCTGTTCTTTGTTTGATACATCAAACTTGTATGCAGCAGCATCAACACCTAATGCCTTAATATCTGCAACTGTTTTTTCAGCAGCTTCAGAGTTTCCTGCATAATTGATTGCAATATCGTATCCCGCTCTTGCAAGTTCTAATGCACAAGCTCTGCCGATACCTCTTGA
The DNA here is from genome assembly GCA_944324835.1 of Candidatus Gastranaerophilales bacterium. Classification (GTDB taxonomy): domain Bacteria; phylum Cyanobacteriota; class Vampirovibrionia; order Gastranaerophilales; family Gastranaerophilaceae; genus UMGS1585. The sequence continues at coordinate 1,686 of CALUXV010000038.1, read as the reverse complement.
ACCGCCTGTTACTATTGCTACTTTTTCTGACATTTATTTATCTCCTTTTATTTAAATTAAAAAAATTTTTGAGCCTATCTTTGAAAGACAGTTTGAAAAATTTACTTATATAATTATCAACCTCTTTCCTAGATATAGTCCTGCCACTTGCCAAATACACATTTCTTGACATTAAATCAGGATGTTTTGCATAAAATTCCGGACTGTTGTAATAATTAATCTGTTTTTTACTCAAGCTTGGAATAGATTTACATCTAATCAACATCGCTTTTGTTTCATCAGAAAGACGAAATTTTAACATCCTACACACCTACAAGTTGTGATTTTAAAGCCTCAATAGTGCTTTCTAATGATTCTTTGTCATAGATATTATACGTTGTAATATCCGAGTTAATTTTTCTGTTCAATCCGGCCAGAACTTTGCCAGGCCCGATTTCAATAAACGTATCGACACCTTCTGAAATCATTTTTTCAATTGTTTGTGTCCAATGAACCGAAGAATAAATCTGTCTCGGCATTTTTGATTTAAAATCAGATGCTGATGTTGTAGGCTGAGCATCAACGTTTGTTACAACCGGAAGTTTTGCATCAGACAAACTGAAACTTGAAACAAAACCTTCAAACTCTTTGCCGGCATTTTCCATGAATTTTGAGTGGAATGCACCTGAAACAGCCAAAGGAACAACTTTTCTTACTCCTGCCTCTTTCAATAATTCACTTGCTTTGCTAACCGCATCTGTATCGCCTGTTATTACAACCTGAACAGGTGAATTGTAGTTTGCAACATCAACGTATCCTACAGATGATGCTTCCATCAACGCTTTTTCTACAGCACCTTCAGGAGCGTTCAAAACAGCAGCCATTGTTCCGCCCTTTGTTTCTGACATCAAATCCGCTCTCTTCTGGATAAGTTTTAAAGTATCATCCAACGACATTACACCTGCTGCGTACATTGCACAGTATTCACCCAAACTGTGGCCTGCTGTATAACTTGGTGTTATATCCAAACTTGATTTTAATGCCTCTAATGCCGCAATAGACATTGTAACAATTGACGGCTGAGTATTAACCGTTTGTTTCAAATCTTCTTCAGGACCGTTGAAACAAATACCTGTTATACTTTTACCTAAAACTCTGTCTGCAGTATCAAAAACATTTTTTGCAGATTCATAATTATCATACAAATCTTTTCCCATGCCCACTGATTGTGAACCTTGTCCGGGAAATAAGAAAGCTATCTTCTTTGTCATATTTACTCCTTCACCAAACGAACGTATGCTCTATTTCATACTTATGGGAGAATTTTAACACAAAAGTAAGGAGAATAATATATTATAAGAGAAAATGATACAAAAATTATTGTTTATAAGGCTTCAGAATAAACGAAACAATGAATTGCACCTCGTCTACAGCTACATTTTGTTTAAAACAAAAATTCTACCTAATACAAACAGAGTTATGATATAATTATTTATATGGTTTTAGAAAATAAACTTGGAATTACTGATTCTTCGGAACTTGCACGTCAAGAAGAAAAAATTAGCAAGAAAAAAGCACTTGAATTATTTGAAAAAGGGCTTCTTGATTCTCTTGAAGCAGGAACTTTTGAAACATTAGCAAAAATTCACAAATACTTATTTGACGACATTTATCACTTTGCCGGAGAAATCAGAAATGTTAATATTG
>CALUXV010000037.1 GCA_944324835.1 Candidatus Gastranaerophilales bacterium | reverse complement strand
AGAAACTGCCGACTTGAACTCCGTTCGCTAATACTCACTAATTTCAACCCCAGAAATGTGAACTCGCTACGCTCAAACAGCACATTTCCTGCCCTTGTTTCAATAAGTGAGTATTGCTCACTCCGTAAAAGTCGGGGATAAATAAGAGCTACAAACTTAATTTCAATTTACTAATATCCAAAAAATCGATTTACAATTTACGAAAAGTCTCCTCACTATTCACTAATTACTATTCACTTGCCTAGTCACTGTCTTGGATTATTGGCGGTTCAAAACCTTTGCGCTCCGCTACGTTTTTCTTTGGAAAAACTCCGCTCCGACAGGTTTTTCACAGGGACGTGACTAGACCTCACTTCGTTCTGTCGTCGCACTTGCCAAAATCCGCTAATCACCTAATCACTTAGTCACTTCTTATAATATTTTTTATGTAAAACAAAAATTTAAACGGTTGCGTGTTTTATTTTAATCCTTTATAATAACCACAATAGACGAGGTGTTTTATGAATAATGAAATCTTAAAAGAACTATCATACGGTGTTTATGTAGTATCAACAATGAATGGTGATAAACCAACAGGATGTATTGCAAACAGTCTGATGCAGGTGACTTATGACACTATTGCTGTTAGTATTAATCATGAAAACTTTACCAACGAATGTATAAATAAAACCGGTAAATTTGCAGTATCAATACTTGGTACAGATGTTGATGAGAATATTATACCTGTATTCGGCTTTCAATCAGGTCGTGAAGTATTCAAGTTCGAAAATGTACCGACACAAAAAGTTAACGGGCTTGATGTAATAAAAAATTCTGCCGGATATATTGTATGCGAAGTTACAGACAAAATGGAAACGGAAACCCATACGGTATTTTTAGGTAAGATTGTAGATTGTGATAAAATAAAAGATTGTACACCTATGACGTATGATTATTATCACAAAGTCAAAAAAGGAACGAGTCCTAAAACCGCTCCGACATATATAGAAGAAAAACCTTCTTCAAAATTGTGTTACAGATGTACAATTTGTAATTATATTTATGAAGGCGATATAACAAAAGAACCTGATGACTACGTTTGTCCAATTTGTAAAAAAACAAAATCCGTATTTGTTAAGTGTTAGAAAATATACAAAATATAAAAATAAAAAGCAGATAGAAGAAAATTCTATCTGCTTTAATGTTTATAAAATTTTATTTACTTATTTATTGCTTTATTGATTTCATTATCAAGGTTTTTCATATCTGCATCACGAATAATTGTTTTAACTGACAATTTTTCCAGTTTATCCATTAATTGCATTTTTTCTTCATGTGATAAATTCGATTGAACAATTTTTTCCTGCATTGCAGACATTGTATCAAGTGTTCCTACGGTATGTGCTGTTGTTATATTTGAATTCAAATTTGTTTGAATTCTTTCAGCGGATGCATTTAATTCTTGTGTTTGTTTGTTTTCGTTACTTACATGTTTTTTAACGTCAGCAGCCTCATTTTCTACAGTTGCACGGGTATATTCTCCGTCTGAATATATATGGTTATGTACACTTTGAGTATTTATATCATCATTAAGCCGTGTCATTTCTCCTTCTTGTCTTACGGTTGCACGAGTTCTGGCTCCTTCAGAATCAACATTTCTGTTAATTTCTTCAGTACTTGCATCAATTTTATTGGATAATTGGTCTGCATTAATATTATCATTAATCATTACATCGCGGGCGTTATTGTTATCGTTTTTGATAATTAATGCTGTTAATTGTTCATTTGTCATTTTTGTTGCGTTTATATATTCTTGTTTAACAGAATTTGCCCACATCATTAAATCTCCGGAATATCTTGCAACATCATCCCTATATTCAGGAGCAGTGTATTTGGGTCTTGTACCTAAGCTTTGCGGAGTAAATACAACTCCTACATGTTCGTAATTAAACATATCATACGCTGTTTTTACAATTGCATCTGCTCTTTGTTCTGCTGTTTGTGCTGCTTCTGCTCCTTGTTTTCCAAATTGTGCTTTGTAAGATTTTTCTAAATCTTTACCTGCTTGTTCCATATTTTTACGGGTTTCTTTTGCCGTTTCTCCCGCTTTATCAGTTGTTTCAACAGCCAAGCCGAATTGTTCAGGAGTCCAGCCCATATTCTTCATTTGGGACTGAAAAACCTGCATTTCAGCAGCATCCAGTGTATCTCCGCCGCTTACATTTGCATTCTGTGCTAATGCATATAGTGGTGTTCCTTTTAATGTCTCTATTGAAAATCCTGCTGGCATATAAAACTCTCCTTTCACTTCACATTGGACTCAACTTATATGTTATTAAAGTCAAAATTATAAAGTTTGATTTCAAGGTTTAGTATTTTTGTTACATTTTGTTATATAAAATTAATATAAAGATATTTAACAACCGATTATCAGCATTTTATAATTATTAATAGAGGATTTTGATATGAAAAAGATAGTCTGGTTGTTAATATTTTTATGCTTAATTACGCAGACACAAGTTTTTGCAATACAGGAAAATCATAATCATTTAAATATCCATATTAAAAAATCTAAAAAACAGCCGGAAAAAGTTTTTAAATTAAATCCGTTCTGGGAAAGTTACAACGATGAACTATTAAACGGGTATATTTCAGATGCTCTTGAAAATAACCTTGATATAAAAATTGCCCAAACAAGAATCAAAGAATCAGAAGCAATATTAGGAACTGTAAACTCTCAAAGACTTCCAAAGCTCAGCATTAATCCTTCTGTTTACCCCTATAAAACAATTTCCCGCTGGACAGGATTATATGCAAGTCACAATATGTTGTATTTCCCTCTGTTATTGGATTGGGAACTGGATATATTTGGCAAACTCTCAGACAAAGTTAAATCTTCCAAATACGAAGTTCAAATATCCGAACAGGATTTGAACATAACTAAACTTTCTCTGGCATCAGAAATTACCGCATCATATTTTAATATTATTCTTAATGATGCACTTATCAAAAATTACGAAGAATTGATATCGAACCTCAATGAAACAATAAAACTAAAGAGACAGTTGTATGACGGTGGTTTAATTTCTTATGATAACCTTTATACAACAGAATACGAACTTGTTAATAAACAAAACGAATACAATTCATTTTTAAAGAAAAAAGAAATCCTACTCCATCAATTTGCTGTATTAAGAGGGATTTCGCCTGAAAATAACACAAATATTGAACGTTCAACAATTTCAATACTTAAATTGCCGTTTGATATCAATACTCCGATTCAATCGGATTTAATCTATAACCGCCCTGACGTTATGCAGGCGGAACTAGGTTTAAAAAAAGCCGCAATTGATGTAAGAGTTGCGAAAAAAATGTTTTTGCCGTCTGTTAACCTGAATGAAATGATAGGATACGAAGCATTAAGAGGGAGCAGAATATTTAACTGGGAAAGCACGGTTTACCAGCTTGGAGCAGGAGCGTTGCTTGACTTATATACAGGCGGTTATAAGATGGCAAACTTACGGTATAACAAAGAGGTTGCAACAGAAAAACTTCATCAATACAACAATGCATTATTAAACGCTTTTTGTGAAATAGAAAATGCTCTATCCAGCCTTAAAACCGATTCTGATTCCTATGACGGATTTTACAAAGCAATGCAAAAATCAGAACATTATTATGAGGTAGCAAATACCCGCTACATCAATGGTACAGGGAACAGAATAGATGAACTTGATGCAAGACGTCAGGTTCTTATTAACGAAAATTCTATGTACACTGCAAAAATTTGTACATTGATTGACACCGTTGATATTTACAAATCATTGGGGGGAAGTATCAAATGAAAAACTTCATCAAAATGGTTTTGAAATATCATTATACTTTTATCGTAATGGCTCTATTCATATTAATTATGGGAATAGTTACCATTGTTAAAACTCCTGTTGATATATTCCCTGAAATTAATACTCCTGTAGTAACTGCAGTTTGGACATATACCGGCATGCCGGCAAAAGATATTGAACGAAGAATTGTCACAATTGCAGAAAGAAGTTACGCATCAAGCGTCAATGATATTGAACATATTGAATCCCAATCACTGTTGGGGGTTGGGGTTATAAGAATATTTTTGCACCCGGGTGCAAATATAAATACAGGGATTACACAGGTCAGTGCCGCATCCCAAGTTTGTATGAGAAGTATGCCTGCAGGGATTATGCCGCCTGATATTTTGAAATACACCCCGACAACAATTCCTGTATTACAGGTTATAATATCATCTTCAAAACTCCCTTTAAGAAAAGTAACCGATATTGCACAAAACAATATCAAAGTCCAATTAACCAAAGTCGAGGGAACTCAGGTTCCGCTTCCGATGGGCGGCAAAGTTCGTCAAATAATGGTTGATTTGGATATGCAAAAGATGGAAGCAAGAGGACTTACTCCTGCTGATGTTACAAGAGCGGTTGCGGGGCAAAATGTTATTATTCCGTCCGGAAACACCAAAATCGGGGATAAAGATTATATTATCCAACTTAACAACGCAGCTCCGACGGTTGAAGAAATGAATAATTTTCCGATAAAATCCCCTAAAACCAATGAAGTTGTATATCTGTCGGATGTTGCATATATCCACGACGGGAACGCAATACAAACCAATATTGTAAGAGAAAACAGTATGCCGGGCTCTTTAATGACTGTTTATAAAGCAGGTGCAGTATCATCGCTTAACGTTGTTTCCGGAGTAAAAAATCTTTTACCGACAATTGCAAAAACAATTCCTGAAAGTGTCAAAATGAAAGTATTATTTGACCAGTCAATATTTGTAAAAGCATCAATCAGAGATGTTATATTTTCAGGAACTCTGGCAGCACTATTAACAGCCGTAATGATACTGATATTCTTGGGCAGTATACGTTCAACATTTATTATTGCAATATCAATCCCGTTATCTGTTCTGTTTGCGGTGATTTTTACATCTCTTTGCGGTCAGACAATAAATATGATGTCATTAAGCGGATTGGGGCTGGCTATCGGTATGCTGGTTGATAACGCAACCGTTGTTATTGAAAACATCTTGAGAAACAAAGAAATCATGAAAAACGTTCCGATTCAGGAAGTTATCTACAAATCCGCAGCCGAAGTTTCAGCCCCGACTCTCGTTTCAACACTTTCTATCTGTACGGTATTTGCTCCGATATTCCTGATGGAAGCTTCTACCAAATACTTATTCATCCCGCTTGCAATGTCTGTTATATTTGCAATGTTAGGTTCGTATCTTCTGTCAAATACCCTCGTCCCTGTTCTTGTTGACAAACTATTAAGAGTGAAAGAGGTTTTGAACCCGACATCTCTTTTATTCAAAATTAATAACTTCGTAAACGTTCATTTTAATAACCTGAAAGAAAAATACAGAGAGTTTTTGATAAAAGATATTTTCTCTAAACCTAAAAAGGTCGGAATTGTATACGGGGTTGTCGTTTTATCCGCCGTAATTCTTATTCCGTTTATCGGCCAAAACTTTTTCCCTGAAGTTGATGCAGGACAGATTCGTTTACACGTTTATGCCCCTCATGGTACAAGAATAGAAGAAACCGCAAGAGAATTTACGGATATAGAAAATACCATAAGAAAAGTTATTCCGGCAAATGAACTTGAAACTGTACTTGATAATATAGGACTCCCTGCAAGTATGATTAACCTTGCATTCATGGACAGCTCTCAAATCGGAGTAGGTGATGGGGAAATACTTATTGCACTGAAAGAAAACCATAAACCGACTAAAGAGTACGTAAAAAAACTCAGAAAAATACTGGAAAAAGAACATCCTGACTCTGATTTCTTCTTCCAGAACGCTGATATGGTCGGAAGAATTTTGAATTTCGGGCTTTCATCCCCTGTAGATATTCAAATTCAGGGTCAAAAACGAGAAGAGAACTATAAACTTGCAGTCAAAATGCTTGAAGATGTAAGAAAAGTTCGTGGTGTCGCAGATGCACATATTCATCAGATTACTGATGTTCCTGAAATCAAGGTTGATGTAGATAAAGTAAGAGCAAACAGTATGAATCTGTCGCAGGAAACAGTTTCTCAAAATGTCCTGACAGCCTTGACATCAAGCGGGCAAATTGCAAGAAACTACTGGGTTGATCCGTCAAACGGGGTAAACTATCTTTTAGCCCTGCAAGTTCCTCAATACAATGTTGATACCGTCAAAAATGTAGTCGATATCCCTGTTTCATTCAATAATGACCGCCCTGTAAGACTTGCCAATATTGCAACAATTACATCAGGCAAAACCTCAAGTGTTGTTAACCACTACGATATCCAGCCTGTGTATGATATTTTGCTGAACCTGCAAGATAGAGATTTGGCTGGAGTTTCAGGTGATATAAGTAAAATAGTTAAAAAATACCAAAAAATTGCACCGAGAGGCACGTTTATAAATATTCACGGTCAGGCTCAATCAATGAACTACGCATTTACATCATTGATATCGGGATTAATGCTGGCATTGATTCTTGTGTATCTTCTGATTGTCGTAAACTTCCAATCCTGGAGAAATCCGTTTATTATTATAACACCGGTACCTCTGGCCTTATCAGGGATTTTGTGGACACTGTTCGTTACGGATACAACTTTTTCAGTGCAGGCTTTGATGGGTTCAATTATGGCAGTCGGCGTTTCCTGTGCAAACTCTATCCTTGTTGTATCTTTTGCAACCGAAAAAATGAGAGAAGGTTTATCATCTATGGAAGCAGCAATTGAGGCAGGGTACACAAGAATCAGGCCTGTTATAATGACAGCATCCGCAATGATATTGGGAATGCTCCCTATGGCATTGGGAATAGGTGAAGGCGGGGAACAAAACGCTCCTATCGGAAGAACCGTTATCGGCGGACTTTTGTTTGCAACGTTTGCAACTCTTGCAATCGTTCCGATGCTGTTTGGAATTTTGAATAAAAACAAAAAATATGAAAAGGTAGAAAACGATGATTAAAAATATAACTAAAAATCCTAAAAATATAATTATATGTATTATTCTTATTCTGCTTATTGCGGGAATAGTCCCAAAAGTAAAAAGATTTATTACAACCGCACAAAATGCAAAAGAAATGGAATATATCGCAATAACCGAAACTCCGCAGATTAGTGAAGATAATTCAGACTTATTGCTATCAGGAGAATTAAAACCGTTTTTGCATACGGAAATATTTTCAAGAGTCAACGGACTTGTTAACCAGAGATATGTTCAACTGGGACAGCATGTCCAAAAAGGGCAGCTCCTTGCAACAATTGATACTCCGGATTTGGATGCGGAAGCTATGAGTGCAAAGTCGGCTCTTATTTCTGCACAAAAACATCTTATGGAAACACAATATCAATATAACTATGCAAAACAAACTTATGAAAGATATAAAAAATCAGGAGTGAACGGAGCTATTTCAAAACAAGAAATAGATACAAAATACAACGATTTTAAAACCTCAGAAATGAACTATCTTGGCGCAAAAGCAGATGTAAACCGTGCAAAACAGGATTTGAACAGATTAACGGCATTACAAACTTATAAAAGAGTTACAGCACCTTTCAGCGGTGTTATCAGCAAATACAATATTGATGCCGGAGCAAACGTTGTTGCAGGCGGAAGCACAACAAGTACAAGCCTGTTTGAAATCCAGCAGATAGATAAATTCAGAGCTACAATTTTTGTTCCGCAAAATTATGTGAGATATATTTATAACAATCAGGCAGTTGATGTTTTTATACCTGAAAATCCTAAACAAAAAATCAGAGGGTATATTACACAAATTTCTGGAAAGCTGGATAACATATCAAGAACAATGGAAGTTGCGCTTGTCATTCCAAACGACGGACAATCAGGTTTATACAGCGGACTTTATGTAAAAACTGCAATTGATATAAAAGGGAAACGCAAAATAATGACAGTTAATCCGGCATGTATAACTACTCTTTCTAAACCGGATTCTTATGTTGCAGAAGTAAGAGAGGATTCAACAATCCATTTTATCAAAGTAAAACAAGGACGTGATTTGGGCGATAAAATTGAAATATTAGACGGATTAAAAGGAAATGAGAAACTAATTACCAATATTACGGACGAACTTAAAGAAGGACAGAAAGTAAAATTTAAATAGCAAAAAAAATATTTAGGAGTTTTATAAATAGTATGCCGCCAATTAAGCAAGTAAAAATTCCGGATAGAGTTTTATATAAATCTGGCGAGATGTACAAAATGGTCTCTTTAAAAACAGGGCAATATCTCGGCAGAATTAAACTCATGCCTAAAAATGACAGGCTTTATATTGCAGATATGAAGAGTTATTTCCCAGAAGATAAAAAACTGCGTGTAGGAACATCTCTTATTAATTTTGCAAAATGTATCAGCAAACAGCATAATTTTGGCGGAAAACTGGAAGTAATTTCTCATAACCTTGAATACGGAGGGAAACAGCCGCACAAGTTTTATCGAAAAATGGGATTTTCAACACATAACAAACGTTTAGATAAAGATTTAGATTTTTGTATGGAATATGATATTGATATTCCTTATTATATGAAACAGGGAACAACAATGTTTTGGGGGTAATTATTTTTAATAAGTAATTAACTTGTATAGGTAAGTGTATTTATACAATATCGTGACAATTGAATTTACCCTCTTGATTGTGTTGTTCTTTTATTTTAAACTCTTTTTGTAGGTTACAAATTTAAGGAGAGAATTATGTCAAGAAAACCAATCATTGCAGGAAACTGGAAAATGAATTTATTACAAAATGATGGTAGAGAATTATTCGAAGGAATTAAATCTCTTGTTACAGGTTTATCAGAATCTCAATTGCCTGAAATAGTTGTTGCACCTACTTTTACATCAATTGGTGTTGTTGCAGCAGCAAAAGCTTCTTGGGGCAGTGATAAAATTAAAATTGCAGGTCAAAACTGCCACTGGGAATCATCAGGAGCTTATACAGGTGAAATTTCTGTAGAAATGTTGAAAGATGCAGGCTGTGATTATGTAATTATCGGCCATTCTGAAAGAAGACAATATTTTTCTGAAACAGATGAAATGATTAACAAAAAAGCAAAAGCAATTCTAGCAGGCGGATTAATCCCTATTATTTGCTGCGGTGAAACTTTAGAACAAAGAGAATCAGGTGTTACTGATCAACATATTGCATCTCAAATCAGAGCTGCATTAAAAGGTTTAACAAATGAAGAAATTGCAAAATCTGTTATTGCATATGAACCAATCTGGGCTATCGGAACAGGTAAAACTTGTGATGCTGTTGAAGCAAACAGAGTAATTGCAATGATTAGAAATGTTGTTAAAGAAGTTTCATCTGAAGAAGCAGGAAACGCTATCAGAATTCTTTACGGCGGTTCGGTAAAACCATCAACTATTGAAGAACAATTATCTCAATCAGATATCGATGGTGGTTTAATCGGCGGAGCAAGTTTGAAAGCTGAAAGCTTCAACGAAATTATTACAAACTCAATGAAAGTTGCTGTATAAATCTAATCTTTATATTGAATTAAATAAACCGGAAGGATATATAACACCTTTCCGGTTTATTTTTATTTTAGGCTCTGGACATTTTTTTTAATGATATTATAATGTTTCTATGAAAAAGTTTTTATTGGTTTTAGTGTTCTTATTATCTACCAATATATGTTTGGCAGATAGTTTGATATTTGCACAAATAACAGATGTTCATCTTCCGGCGAAAACGAAACAACCGATTATTAAAAGAGATTATACTCATTCGGAAGATAATTTGAGAAGTGCCATCAGAAGTATTAATAATAACAGCACTATTCAACACGTATTTTTTACCGGTGACTCTGTTGACAGGAGCTATAAAGAACTTTATGAAAAATTCTTTGATATAGCAAACTACCTGAATAAGCCGTATTATGTATGTTTAGGAAACCACGACGTTAATTCTCCTATGGGGCTGAATAAAACAGAAACACTTAAAATAATCCAAAAACTTTCCAGATATCATCAGTATTATCCTAATTACTGCGTAGAGTTAAACAATGATTTTCTTGCGGTAATGCTGGATGGTACCAATGATTATGTTCCTGATACCAGAGGATATTTTAATAAAGAGACAATTCAGTGGCTTAAAAATGTTTTGGAAGAAAACAAAGATAAAAAAGTTATTATATTTCAGCATTTCCCGATTGTTGAGCCAGCTGACGGGAATTTATACACAAAATTACATCAGGTGAGAAATAAACGTATACTAATTAGTACCCTTAAAAAATACGGGAATGTAAAAATGATTGTGACAGGACACTATCATATATCCGGAGAATTTGAAAAATACGGAATGAAACATTATTCAACTCCTGCATTATTTCTAACACCGTCATATTATAGAATTATCAAAATTGATTACGAACCAAACGGCGAAATAAACAATATTGAGAGTGAACTTGTAAAATGCAGTAAATAATCTTATTTATTCTCTTTTTTATCTTCATCGTGTTCGCTATGGAATAACTGCCATTTGAAACTCGGATAAGTTTTACTGATTTCATCCCATTCAACATCTATTTCATACCCTTTCATTATCTCTAATCGTTCCTTCTCCCAGGATTTGAGATAATCTACGCAGGCATGATCTATATAATGGAGTCTTTCCGTACAAAGTTTTATATTCTTATCTTTTGGCAGCTGTTCAATAGCATCTATCAATGTTGGCAGCTGCAGGAATGTAATATTACCATGTAGTTTTACAACTACACGGTTTTCGGATTCAATATAATACTTATCTATATCAACCTTTAACACTTTGAATGCACTTTTTAAAAATGCACAGATGAAACCTATTACAATACCTTCAAACAAATTGGTAAACAGTATTGAAACGAGCGTAATCATATAAATTAAAAACTCGCCGCGGCTCAATTTAAAAATATGTTTTGCCGCATCAACATCAACCAGCTTATATCCGGTATAAACAAGTATCGCAGCAAGAGATGATATCGGAATATAATCCAGTATAAACGGGAATATCGATACAAAAACAAGCAGCCAAACACCGTGCATAACAGCAGATAATCTTGTTTGTGCTCCGGCATTAATATTTGCGGCACTACGAACGATTACACCCGTTATTGGCAGCCCGCCCAAGAATCCGGATAAAGAATTCCCTATCCCTTGAGCAATAATTTCTTTATCGTAATCCGTTTTGGATTTGTCACTCATTTTGTCTATTGCAGCAGATGTCAAAAGAGTTTCAGCACTCGCAATAAAGGTTATTATTATTGCATTAAATATTATACTCATATTAAATATATGCATAAAATCAGCCGGTTTTATAAAATTTATATTACTCCAGAAATTTCCTCCGACCTGCAAATAACTTATATCGAGATGTGCGGCATTAGCAACAAGAGAAGCCGTAATAACCCCGACTAATGCAGAAGGTATAGCCTTGAGTTTTTTATGCGGAATTAAATTCCATAAGAGTATCATTGAAATAGTTAATATACCAATCATACACGCCATATGGTGTCTTGAGCCGTCAAGCGGTAAGACAGAATTGTATATAATAACCAGCAAGTCTTTTATATTTCCTAAAAAATTATTTTGCGGCTGGCTGTCAAGCATTATATGGAACTGGGATAAAAATATTGAAATCCCGATACCTGCAAGCATACCTTGAATAATGGCGGGAGAAATTGCCCTGAACCATTTGCCGAATGATAATAAACCGAACGTTATCTGCAAAAGTCCTACTAAAAATATTATCAGAAATAACTGTTCAAGCCCGTGAGTATTTATTATATCAACAATAATTAATATTAAACCCGCTGCAGGTCCTGATACCTGAAGAGAGTTTCCTGAAAACATACCGACAACAATACCGCCGATGATTCCGGATACAATTCCTGAATATATCGGAAGTCCGCAGGCAATAGATATACCGATTGCAAGCGGGAGTGCTATTAAAAATACAATTATTGATGCTAAAAAGTCTTTTTTTATTACATTTATCATAAATACGTTCCTATCCGTAAAATCCAGTATAACTGAATATTACCATAATTGATTAAAATTAAATATTAAGTTTTGTAACATATAAACTAAATATACTAAAGATTTTGAAAAAAAATCCGATATACACACCAAGGGAAAAAGAGTAATCATCACAATCAATTAAATTAAGAGAAGGGTGTGTATCATGAAAAGAATTTTATTGGCTGTTTTCAGCCTGCTATTTTTTGCTGTAAATCAAGCATTTGCATATAATGTATCTCATTTTACAAATGACGACAAGGTTTTAGAGGCATTAAAAGTTTTAGACAAAGCAGGAGCAGAAGAAGTACTTGAAAATTTGGATGAAAAAAGTGTCAAAATTATATTTTACGATTTAACAATGATAGACTTCAACTACTCCAAAGATTACGCAATAACATCAGTAGATACAATGGGCAACAGATATATTTTGTTAAACTCCAGATATCAAAACTCTCCAAAAGAAGCAATCGCATGTTTAATCGCTCACGAAAGTTTTCACAAATTAAACAGACCAACATTCAGAGAAGAAGTTCAATGCACACAAAAAGAAGCAGAATACTGGCACAAACTTAAAAATCAAGTAACAAACAATACAGTAAACGATTTAACCAACAGACTTAACAAATTAGAAAATTTATACTTAACATCATCTCCTGAAAATAACAAAATCGCAGATTCAATTTTTCATAACCAATTCTACAGAGGTCAATTAGCTATGGAATAAAGGATTGTAATTATTTAAAACGATAATATTAACTATCTTGTGCCGTTATTCATTCTATTAGCAATTCGTTTTGCACGAATAATTTTTTCTAAAGTACTCATTTGATTAGGATTATTTCGGTATCTGTTTCCCCCGTAATATCTAAAATTATGGTGGTGTCTGTTTCGATATTGATATGAATTATCTCCCCAGGAATTTCCTCTATATTGTCCAGGCCATGGATTATAGGAATATGCATATACCATCGGAGATATTAATATTAGTGTAAGAATTAGTAATGTTAATTTTTTCATACTTCAATTCTTTACGTTATAAGAAAAAATACAATTAGACATCAGGGCAGATACTACATGTGGAATGCAGAGAGTTTTATCTTATATAAGAATACTTGTATGAAAAAAATAATTTCTTTTTTATGTATATTTTGTATGGGGTTGACTGCTTTGGCAGAACCTTGTGAACAGGTAGAATGTTATGAACATCTGTTTTGTGAAAAGGATTCAATTGCCAACAAGGTTGCAATAACAAATCAAAGAAATATTATATGTAAAGGCGGAGCGTTTAAAGTAGCATTTAATTGTAAATTCAAATCAGAATGCGCAAAAGCCGGTGATTCTGCCAATTTTATATTACAAGATGCTTTATATACTCAAGAAGGTCGTTTGCTTATTCCTCAAGGTTCAACTCTGGTTGCAGAAATAATAAGAATAGAAAAACAGAGAATACCTAATAAAAATGCAAGAGTTTATTTCAATTTTAAATGTATAATGTTCCCTGATGGTACTTCTGTTTGTATGTCCGCAAAACCGTTGACTGTCGATGGAAGTTTAAAAGAAGGTCCGTGGATGACAACAGGTAAACTTGCATTATATACAATCGGTTTGGGTTGTGTCGGAGCAGGTGCAGGTGTTGGTTTTTCATTTATTCCAAATCCTGCTAAAATCGGTGTAGGTCTTGCAGTTGGCATACCGGTTGGATGTACGGTGGGACTTATTACCGGGCTCATAACTCCGGGATTGAAATATCACGCAAAAGAAGGAGAAATAATTACTATAAGTTTATGTGAACCTCTTTGCTTGCCCAAAATCTGTAAATAATTTGAATTATAAAGTTGATTGCGAAATATGTTTAATTTAAACTTGTATTGTACAAATTACAAGGAGAATTAAAATGTCTCAACAATATATTCCACAACCAAAAACAAGAACAGCACTTGTATTATTTTTGAAAGGTGCTGCAACACCTGTTGTATTATACTTTGATAATCCGCAGGCTGTTTATCAGGAGTTTAAACAATTAATGAAAAGTCCATCTCCTGTTTTGGTTGAAAAAGAGGCAAACGGACCTGTTAAGAAAATATGTTTTGTTTCAACGCAGATTGCAAGCTTAGTGTTACAGGATGAAGTATATGGATAAGGTCAAAATTTCTGAGATAGAAAAATCACAGGATAAATCTTTGCATCTGGAAATAGATGAATATATAGATGAAATAAAAGCAAATATTGAAGGTTATCTTGATATTACACCGTTAGGAGAATTTGTCAGTGTAAAAGGACATTTATCCGGTGAGATTAATTTAACTTGTGATTTGTGTTTAAAAGATTTTGATTACGACCTCGATTTTGATGTTGATGAAATGTTTGCCAAAAACGCAGTCTATGACGGCGAAAAACAGGAAATTGAAATTAAAGACGGGCAGTTTGTTACAGATTTAAACGGCTCTGATGAAATTGACATTTATGACTTATTGTATCAATCTGTAATATTAGAGTTACCAAATAAAAAAGTTTGTGGTATAAATTGTAAAGAGGATTTTTTTGAAAAAGATGATTCCTTCAAAGTCCATGATGAAAGAATGGATGTATTCAAAACAATAAAAATAGAAAAATAGTCGAAGTAATAAATATAGAAAGGTATAAGGAAAATGGCAGTACCAAAGAAAAGAACAGGACATAGTGCACAAGGAAAAAGAAGAGCAAACTGGAAGGCTACAAAACCTGAAACAACTATTTGCTCAAATTGCGGTGAACCTGTATTAACACATACAGTATGTACAGCTTGCGGTTACTATAAAGGTGAACCTGTAAGATTACAAGATAAAGCAGCAGCTGCAGCAGTAAAAGAAACAAAGAAACCTGCAAAGAAAACTGCAAAAAAATCAACAAAGAAAGCTGAAGCTAAGGTTGAAGAAACAAAGGCTGAAGAAGTTAAAGTTGAAGAAAAAGCAGAAGAAACAGCTGCAGAAGAAGTAAAAGAAGAAGAAAAAGACGACAAATCTGTTGAAGAATAGAGGGTAAAACAATAATGACAAGAATAGCTATTGACGCAATGGGAGGCGACCACGCTCCATTTGAAATCGTTGCAGGCGCAGTTTGGGCTGCATCTGAATATGGTGTAGGATTGGAACTTGTGGGAAAACAAGATCAGATTGAACAGGTGCTTGACCAGATTGAACAAGAAGGTATTTATTCTGATTGCGGCAAAGGCAGAAGAAAACGCAGAATAAAAATTGATGTAAAAAAACTTGATATCAAAATAACTCATGCATCTGAAATTATTGAAATGGGTGAAGCTCCGGGGCAAGCTATTCGTAAAAAGAAAAAGTCATCTATTGTTTTAGCCGTTGATGCTGTTGCAAAAGGCAGTTCTGATGCTGTTGTTGCAGCAGGTTCAACAGGTGCTGCAATGGCAGCAAGCTTATTCGGTTTAGGCAGAATTCCGGGTATTGAAAGACCTGCTATTGCGGTTACATTGCCGACTATGAAAAAACCGATTGTTGTTATTGATGCAGGTGCAAACAGCAGCTGTACTCCTCAAATGTTAAAACAGTTTGCTATTATGGGGTTAACTTTTTCTAAAAATGTTTTAGGAGTAGAAAACCCTAGAGTCGGTGTTTTAAATATCGGTGAAGAGGCAGGAAAAGGTAATGAACTTGCACAAAATACATACAAACTGTTAGAAGAAGATCAGGAAAATATGAATTTTGTGGGTAATATTGAAGGCAGAGAAATCTTCTTGAACGTTTGTGATGTTGTTGTTTGTGACGGTTTTGTCGGCAACGTTGCATTAAAAATAACAGAAGGTACATCTTCAATGTTATTCAGAATGTTGAAGGCAGAATTCAAATCAGATTTTGCAGGTGCGATAATCGGTTTGCTTGCAAAACCATTTATGAGCCGTATTTATGAAAAAATTAATTATGAAGAATTTGGGGGAGCTCTTCTTCTCGGAGTTAAAGGTATAACAGTTATTTCTCACGGAAGAAGTAAAGCTTATGCAATAAAGAACGCTGTCAGAGTTGCTAAAGAAGCAGTTGAAACAGGTGTTAACAAGAAGATTTCAGAATTTATTGAGGGCTAGAGGATAGATATGACAGACAAATTAATTCCGTTGCGTATTGCAGGTGTTGGCTATGCACTACCGGAAAAAGTTATTACAAATGATGATTTAACACAGTTGTATGAAACATCTGATGAATGGATTTATACAAGAACCGGTATTAAGGAACGTCGTGTTGTATCCGGTGAAGAAAACGCAATTGATTTAGGGCTTGCTGCATCTAAAAATGCTATTGAAAAATCAGGAATAGATCCTGAAGATATAGATTTGATTCTGGCAGCATCATCTGCTCCGCCTG
This sequence comes from Candidatus Gastranaerophilales bacterium, assembly GCA_944324835.1. Classification (GTDB taxonomy): domain Bacteria; phylum Cyanobacteriota; class Vampirovibrionia; order Gastranaerophilales; family Gastranaerophilaceae; genus UMGS1585. The sequence continues at coordinate 743 of CALUXV010000037.1, read as the reverse complement.
ATTTGTATCCTGCGATTGCCTGCCATATTCATGAAAGATTAGGTATCAAAAAACCTGTTCCGGCTTTTGATATTACTGCTGCGTGTTCAGGGCTTATATATGGCTTAAGTATTGCAAAGGCTTATATCGCATCCGGTATGTACAAAAATATTTTGATTGTTGCAACTGATAACAACTCAAGACTTGTTGACTGGACTGATAGAAGTACATCAATTTTATTCGGCGACGGTGCAGGTGCTATGGTTGTAACTCAAGCTGAAGATGGTATTGATGACGTTATTGCAATAGATATCAAAGCTGATGGGAATTACGGACATTTGATTGAACTATCATTTGACGGCAAGAATTGTCCGCTGGTTGAACAGTATGAGCCAAAACCTCAAGGTATCAGGATGAACGGGCGAGGGGTTTATACATTCGTTGCAAAAATTTTGCCTCAATATGTTGAAGATTTATTGGCAAATGCAAATGTAAAAGCTGATGATATTGATTATTTAATCCCTCATCAGGCAAATTTAAGAATTATCCGTGCAGTGCAGGAACGTCTTGGATATTCTGATGATAAAGTTGTTACTAATATCAAGTATTATGGAAACACATCTGCCGCATCTATTCCGATTGCTCTGGCAGAAGGTGTTGAAAAAGGTAATGTAAAACTTGGTACAACCGCTGTGTTATGCGGGTTTGGCGCCGGCATGACCTGGGGCGGTGCAATAGTCAGATTGAGAGAAGGCATCTGCTAG
>CALUXV010000036.1 GCA_944324835.1 Candidatus Gastranaerophilales bacterium | reverse complement strand
GTGGCTAATTTCAATCCCTATTATTTACCCCTGACTGCCAAAGAAATACCAGTGCGGGGTTCGGGGCGGCATAAGCCAAGAGAATGGTAGCTTTGTTAAAACATAAGATACCAATAATATTATTTATGTATCAAAACAATTTATATAAAATAAAATTATTTTATTTTTTATTAGAAAATAAAACATTATTTTATTAAACACAAATATAAACAAATTTTTAAAGAACCTTAAGGGTTCTTTTTCGTTATCACAAAATAAAAGGAGTTTTTAGTATGGTTAATACTTCATCTAACAGTAAAAAAGAAAATAATCGTGTGGTTATTTCTAACAACAAAGCTAAATATTATTCTGATTTAGCACAAACTTATGCGAATCAATCAAAAACTTATTCTGAAATTGCACAAGATGCACAAGAGGCTATTAATACAATAGTTAATGCGGAAGATTTGAGTACAATAGCTGATAACATTAATGATATTCAAGAAATTGCAGAAAACTTGGATAGTTTAACTGCAGCTACTGCTTGGGGCGATATTGAGGGAACTTTGAGCTCTCAAGTCGATTTGAAAGGAGCTTTGGATGCAAAAGCTGATACTGCTGATTTGTCAAAAGTCGCAACAACAGGAAGTTACAACGATTTATCCGACAAACCAGAAATTCCTGATATTTCAAATCTTGCAACAAAAACAGAATTGAATGCAAAGGCTGATACGTCTGATTTGGCAGACGTTGCAACATCAGGAAGTTATGATGATTTAACAAATAAACCAACAATTCCTTCTCAATATACTCTTCCTACTGCTTCTACAACAACGTTAGGGGGTGTAAAAATTGATGGAACATCTATTACTATATCAGATGGCGTTATATCTTCTCAAAATATGATAACTTCGTATAACGATTTGACTAATAAGCCAAAGATAAACAATATCGTTATTGCCGGGAATCAATCACTCGATAAATTAGGGATACAACCTGCTGGTGATTATGTAGAAAAGTCGGGTCTATCTGCTGTAGCTTCCAGCGGAAGTTATAATGATTTATCTGATAAACCGAGTATTCCTTCTCAATATACTCTTCCGACAGCCTCTACAACAACATTAGGCGGAGTAAAAGTTGATGGTTCTTCAATTACAATTTCCGATGGTGTTATTTCTGCATCTGTATCTGAAGGAACAATGGATTATTCTGACTTAACTAATAAGCCTAAAATTAATAATGTAGAATTATCTGGAAACAAGACTCTTTCAGATTTAGGTATTCAGCCTGCAGGAAATTATTTAACATCAATTCCGGCTGAATATGTAACTGAAACAGAATTGAATAATAAAAATTATCTGACTGATTCAGATTTAACCGGTTATGCTCTCAAGTCAGAAATCCCTACAGTTCCTCAAAATATTACAACACAAGGAAATAGCTTTAATAGTGCCAATCAGCTTGTAAAATTAGATGCATCCGGGAAACTCCCCGCAATCGATGGGAGTCAATTAACAAATATTTCTTCTGCAGGTTCGACTACTTCTACTCTTCCTGATGCAATAACTCATTCTAACGGTCAGTTCACTGTTGAACTCGGGAAGAATTATGCCGGTAAAGTGAATAGTACTTCTATTACGGTCATAATCGATAAACCTACAGACTATTCTAAAATACCATATCCATATTCGACATTAATTCAATTGTGGGTTCCTTCCGATGACGCAACAATAACTTTTAAAACATCTGAGGGGGCAAAAATTAGTAGGTATTTTAATGATACCACCCCAGATATATCTAAAGCTGGTAGTTACGATATAGTTATAGAACAATATGGAACAGACCAAGATATGTCTTTTGGTGATATTACTACAGGAGTTATATACACTGGCCCAGAAGATTTGGGTGGTTCCAGCGGCGGCGGAATAGATTGGTAATTTCAGGAGGTATTTATGATATATTCTAAAAGATTTTTGTTTGTAAATAATAACTATATACCTAAAACTGAAGGTACTTGTTCTCTTTCCGGAAGAAATACACCGACAAATAATGACTGGAAAGTAACAATGTTTTTGCAGGGGATTGAATGGGCCGATAAACTTACAACTGATGGGTTCGAAATATCCGCAACATTCGGAGGGGTAACTATTAAATCAGTTACCCGTATTAGCAATACTAAAATAGATATTGTTCTTAGTTGTCCGGAGTGGAAATTTGGTACTGTTACTATAAGGCCGTTAGATTCTAACCTCGGGGAGAATATGACCTGTCCTTTACCATCGAATTTGAAAACTGATGTAGATGATGGAAGTAGCAGCGGCTGACAGGGTTGGTAATATATAGTATTATATGTGGATACTTTTATCTACTGGTGAAATTCCCCAGTGGAGTTTATTTCTTAATATAGAATAGAAATCATCATCTGATAGAAAGGCTAATTTTGCCTTTTTATCAGAGATTTCTATATTAAATTCTGATTTTATTGTTCCTGTTTCTTGCCCATCAATTGCGACGGTTAATAATTCATCCATTGAATTTATTGTTATTTTTTCTGATGATGGTATTACAAGTGGTCTTGCAGTTAATGTATGAGGACAGATTGGAACAATAACCAAACTGTCTATATCAGGGCAAAGTATTGGCCCGCCGGCAGATAATCCATACGCTGTTGAGCCGGTTGGGGTAGATATAATTATTCCATCTGCAATATAATCACATACAAATTTATTATTAATTTTTAATGAAAATTTTGAGGTTCTTGTGCAAGAACTTCCTTTGATTACAAAGTCGTTGAGTGCTGTAAATTTATCTGATTTGAGCATTATACGTTCTTGTACTTTATAAGTTTTATTCTTTATACATTTTACGACTTCTTCAATTTCGGATGTTCCTGATTGAGAGAGAAATCCTAAACGCCCAAGATTTATTCCTAATATAGGGCTGCCAAAGTTTGCGTAAAAACGTGCGGTTTTAAGAATTGTTCCATCTCCGCCAATTACGCAAATAAAATCATAACCTCCTTTCAAGTTATCTATGTTGATAACATCATGCTCTAAAGCGTTCTTTTGAAGTTCTTCTTTTAACTTTGAAAGGACGCTTTTTGTATTTGTGACGTTATGATTAATTACTACCGCAATTTTCATATAATTTATTATATATCAAACTATGTGAATTATGCTAACGTAGGTAAATTTTTTGGTTCTTCCATGAAAAATTTATTCCCGGAGGTATCGATAGGTTCCGGAAATCCGATATCCTTTCCGGTATTCGGATCTATTTGAACACGCATGTTCCCTAGAATGGGATTATGCATATATCTATAATTGATTTTATCAAGATTTTCAAATAGTTCTTGTGATTTTTTGTAGCCTTCTTGAGCTGCCATATTACGTCGAATATTGTTTTTGAATGATAATGTCAGTAACTCTTGATTTTTTAATGACGAACTGAGATTGTATTCATCTCCATTTTGGTTCGTTATCATCGCTGGCTTTTGGCCAAACCATGCCATATGTTTTTTTACATAAGAGGCTGATAAAGGTTTATTATTTGTGTCAAACCTTTCTTGTGGTTTATCAACTACAGCAGTTTCTGTTGATGTAACTTCTGTAGTAGTATTACCACCTGTCATATCAACATTATTTGTCGCAGCGTTTTGCTGTTGCGGCTGCTGAACTGTTTCACCAATGTTTGTCGTTGAAACGTAAGGTGTTGATGACATATTCGTTGTATTAGCTGATGAACTATCCATATCTATATAAAGTATATAATAGATATATAATTGCTAATTTTGTGAAGAATTGTAAAGTGTAATAAAAGAAAAGCGGCAATTACTGCCGCTAAAACCTTATCTTACTATCTTTCCCTAATTTCCCACGGGCGACGGCAGCCAATAGAAATGGCGTTATCTTTTGGTGCCGTAAAATTTGTTTTTAGGGAAAGCGGGATATAAAATTATACTTGCATATGTTCAAACATAAATCTTGCAAGATTCATATCTTCATCGGAATAAGTAACTCCATATTCTGCACCTTCTGCAGCAAATGCCATGGTTTTTTCTAATGGTTTTACCCCATCAGGTCTTGTAATACCTGCCATTTCCCACATTTTGTCTAAATCTTTGTCGGTGTATGCAGGTTTTGTAGCTGAAAATTTAACTGTATCTAGTCCGACTTCAGAGGTATCTTCTGTTCCGAATTTGAAATCATAAGTATTTTTTATTTTAGGTGTATCACCCATTCCTTTAGCGCCATATACACCACCAGCTCCATTTACGCCATCAATTCCAAATTTGCCCATGTTTATTCTCCTTTTTATCCTAATTCGTTATTTCCTATGTATATATAAAGTATATAAGTAATTAAAAATTGCCTTTTTTGTTAACAATTATTTACATAAATAGCAAAATGTAATATTTATGTGTATTTTACTGGTATGGATGTTAAGAGAAATTCGCAAATTAGATTTACGTCAGTTAATCATCCGGTAAAACCCTTCTTAATACAAACTAATGATAATGTTATTAAATTTAAAGAATGGGATTATGATAAACTGCCTAAGAAATCAGCTTTGAAAGAAATTGCAAAATTTTTTCTCGATAATTTTGCAAATCAATCATCACATCCATTTTGGAAAACCTGTCGTAAAGGAACTCCTACATTTATAAAGTCTACATATAATAATTATGTAAATTTTTTGGTTTTAAATTATAAAGAACAATTAAAAAATCCAGATACTACTCTTATGCTTGGCCGGGATAAAAATGGAAAAATTTCAGCAGCAATACTTGCTGAACCATTAAATCTAACTCCTATTGTTAAGGATAATAAAACACTATATATAGATTCTATTGCTGTAGATAAAAATTATCGTGGAAATCATATTGGTAAAAGACTGATTAATGATGTAGTAAAAAGCATTAATGAGAGGTATACAGATGTATTTCTTGTTGCATATAACGAATCAGTACCATTTTATAAAAAATTAGGATTTGTTTCTTTAAATAATAAGTATTATGCTCAGAGAAAAATTATAGATAGTTTGTCTGAAGAAAGAAAAGATTACCCTGAATATGCATCTTTTCTGACAAAGCCAATAGATAATAATAAACCAAGATGGTTTGATAAATTTAAAAAATGGTATAATTTTTAATAATTGATTATTTAATTGTTTTGTAATGCTTCTTTTACTTGACTGATAATGTATTCAACTGCCTTATCAGGGGTCATTTCTTCTTTAGAACCGGTTTCTCTAACAACAAATTCAACATTGCCATTTTGGATAGATTTACCAACTGTAATTCTAAATGGAAAACCAATTAAATCTGCATCTTTAAATTTTACTCCCGGTCTTTCATCTCTATCATCAATTACAACTTCAATACCTGCAGCCAGAAGTTTTTCATAAACTTCCTGTGCAACTTTCATTTGAAGTTCATCATTGCAGCTTACAGGTACAACTATTGCATGGTATGGAGCAATCGAAATCGGCCATTTAATACCCCAGTCATCATAATGCGCTTCAACGGCAGCAGCTGCGGTTCTTGAAATACCAATACCATAACAACCCATAATATAAGGTTTTGCTTTGCCGTCAACATCCATATAAACAGCGTTCATTGGTTTTGAATATTTTGTTCCTAATTGGAAAATATTGCCAACTTCAATACCTCTTGTAACCTTTAAAGGCTTGCCGCATTGAGGACAAAGTTCACCGGCTTCAACAAGTCTGATATCTTCAAACTTAACTTCCGGCAGCATATCCCAATTTACGCCGACTTTGTGTTTGTCATTTTCATTTGCTCCGATTACAAAGTTTTTGAGTTCTTTAACTGTATTATCGGCGATAATTTTAACATTATTCATCCCCATCGGGCCTATGAACCCTGCTTTTGCATTGAAGCCGTTTTTCACCATTAATTCTTCAATTTCTTCTGGAGTTGCAATCCTAATATCTATTGCACCCGCAGCATTCATCAATTTTGTTTCTTCAACCTGTTTATCACCTCTTATTAATGCAATAACAGGTTCTTTATCTGCAATATAAACCAGTGATTTACATACTGCTGTCGGCGGTATATTTAAAAATGCACAAATATCTTCAATGGTTTTCATATCAGGAGTATCAACAACTTTGTATTCACTCATCCCAAATTCTGCACCGTCTGTTTGAGCTGATGGAAGATTAGAAATTGCATGGTTTGAATTTGCCGCATAATCACAATCATCACAATAGAATACATCATTTTCACCTGCATCGGTATCTGTGATTACCATAAATTCGTGGCTGACACTTCCGCCGATTGCGCCTGAATCTGATTGAACCATTTTGGTTGGCAGACCGCATCTGTCAAATATTTTTTTGTATGCTTTTGCCATATTATCATATTCTTTTTCCAAATCTTCTTGAGAAGTTGAGAAAGAATATGCATCTTTCATGATAAATTCACGTCCTCTTAACAAACCAAATCTTGGACGTACTTCATCTCTGAATTTAGACTGGATTTGATAAAGATTTACAGGGAGTTGTTTATAAGATTTTAAACCGTCACGGGCGATAGCTGTAATAATTTCCTCGTGAGTCGGGCCAAGACACATCTCTCTATCGTGTCTGTCTTTTAATCTCATTAATTCACGGCCGTAAACTTCCCATCTGCCTGATTCTTCCCAGAGTTCTTTAGGTTGGACAAACGGCATAAGAAGTTCTTGAGCACCTGCTTTATCCATTTCTTCTCTTACTATGTTCTCAACTTTTTTTAACACTCTCCACATTAAAGGTAAATAATTATAAACTCCTGATGTTAATTTTCTTATATACCCCGCTTTTACAAGAAATTTGTGAGAAATTACTTCCGCATCTGATGGAAATTCTCTAAGTGTTTGTACAAAAAGTTTTGACATTTTCATGGTATGAGTCCTTTAATTAAATTAATCTATGGAATAATCCTATCATGAAAGTTATCAAGGGTAAATTATTTCTTTATATAATAAATAAGTTTTTAAATTATATTGATAAATTATAAATAAAGGATTGAAGATTTTCTTCAATCCTTTATTTAAATTCTTATAATAATTATTTGTTATCACTATCTAAGACTAATAGAGATACTTCTTGCTTTTTGGTTATATTGAATTTTATCTTCTCTAGATAACCAGCCTAAACCCATTTCAGCAAAATTTCCGCTTAAATCTAAGTCTTTTTTCATTTTAGACATAGTAACTTCACCTTTTTCTGCAAGATAGTTATAGATTAATCCTGCTGCATTAATAATTTCTTGTTGCATGTCTAATACTTGAGTTGATGATGCTTTTTTTGATGATGTTGATTTTTTTAACAACATAATTTCCTTCTCCTTAAATCTAAGTTCCACAATAACCCTTTGATAGTTTTTAAAAAAATAAAATTTTATTTTTTACTTTTTCAAATACCTTCATAGTGTATAATTATACTAGTAAATTTTTGTTTTTTTTGCAAGTAGTCTATACTCTATTATGACAAAGTATTACAAAGGGTTATATGTTAATTAAAGGAGATATTAAATCAAATAGATTCCATTTACTGGTTCAAAAATATGTAGAACTTGTAAATAAAGGAGTTCAGACATCTTCCATTCTTGTAATTTTACAAACTCCAAATGATAAAAACAGATTTATTGAAGAAGTTTTAAATGAAGTTGAAATACCTGTTTTAGAAAAATTAAATATCCATACGTTTCATGGACTTATTTATAATTCTATCTCCGATAACTGGGTTTATTTAGAAAAAATTATTCCGACTAAGAAACATTCTGTTTTGCCAAATCTTGTTGGGCTTGAAGTTTCTCAATTGATTCTTAAAGATATTCTAAAAGATATAAAAGTTAAAGGGTATAATTCTAAAAAATCTCTCTTACACCAGATATTTAGACGATATTCTCTTATTCTTCAAAATGATTTAACGGAAAAAGAAATTCAGGAAAAATCAGAGATATTAAAAGAATCATTTGCGGAAGATGCGCATAAAATAATAAAAACTTTGCTTGCTAAAACATTAACTTATAGAAGTTTTGATTATTTAAGGCAAATGCCATTATTCAAATATATTTTTCAAAATACAAAATATTTTCAAAATATTGAATATCTAATTATAGATGATGCCGATGAATTTACCCCTGCAGCTTTTGAATTTTTTAAAACTCTGCCAGTCAAGGATGTGTTTATCGGTTTTGATTCTCCGGGAAATTCACGTGTGGGATACTTAGGAGCAGATCCGGAATTTGAGACCCAGCTTTATAATATTTATAAAGAACTTCCAGAAACTTTAAAATCCAGACATAATCCCGATGTCGAAAAAATATATTTTAATATTTTAGAAAACAAAGAAAATATTCTTGAAAATTTATCTTATGTTTCATATTCAAAACGTGCAGAAATGATTGATGCAGGGATAAAAAAAATAAATGACTTGCTTGCAAAAGGTGTAAATCCGACAGAAATTGCTATTGTATCGCCACTTATTGATGATGTTTTAAAGTTTTCTCTTTCTCAAAAACTTACAACACTTGATTTGCAATTTATATCAGGAAATGAAAAATTAGCCGATAATTCTTTGGTTAAATCCGTATTGAATATTTTAAAACTAGGTATAAATTTACCAATAAATGAGTTTGAGTTGCGCGGGATTTTATCGGATTTTTTAGATATTCAAATTAAAGATTCAAAAGAAATAATTAAAACTTATAAACAAAAAAGAATTTTACCTGAAAATCAGGATAATGAAAAATATAAAAAATTTGTTGAAGTTGTTAAATATTTACAAATATCAGATACACCTCTTTCTGAAAAAATTTATTATATTTATCAAACTCTTGTTAATAGAATTTCTCAGAATAATGCACGAAAATTCAATTTCTTTTTAAAACAAATACAAGATTTTGAAAAAGTTTTTTCACAAAAAGAAATTGAATCAAGAGTTGAAGATATAATTATTCAGTTGGAAAATTCTATCGTATCAGAAAATCCGTATTCAGTATTAAATATTGGAGAAAATGATATTATTATATCAACCCCTCAAAAAATAATTGATAATAAAATTCAAACAAAATATCAGATTTGGTTTGACGTTTCATCTAGCAATTGGACAAAGAGCGATACAGGGCCGTTATATAATTCATGGGTATTTCAAAAAAACTGGGATAAAGGAGTATACACTATAGATGATGATATTGCATTATCAAAACAAAAAACGGCAAAAGTTATAAGAAAACTTATGCTATGTACTGACTATGTATATGCGTTTTCTTCTCTTTTTGATTCTCAAGGTGTTGAAAATTTTGGCGGTGTAGAACAAGCAATTGTTGTTGAGAAAAAAGAAACTATCTCAGATATTAAGTTTAATATTATACCGAGAGATGACCAAAAGCCTGTTCTTGAGTATAAACGAGGTATGATGGCAATATCTGCTGTTCCGGGAGCCGGTAAAACAACAATTCTTTTAGCTCTTGTTTTAAAAATGATGGAAAATGGGGTAAATCCTGACAATATTTATGTTATGACCTATATGGAATCGGCTGCCAGAAATTTTAAAGACAGGATAAAAAATATAAATCCTGAAAATACTAAACTTCCAAATATCACAACAATCCACGGGCTGGCACTAAGAATTTTAAAAGAAAATTCAAATTTTGAACGTCTAGGGTTGGATTCGGATTTTGATATTTGTGATGATTCTTTGAAAAATCGTATTCTAAGTTCAATTGCCGGTAATATTGATAAATTAGATGTAGAAGACTTTACACGAGCAATATCGGTTCTCAAATTCAGCGGAATATCAAAAGAACGATTTGAAGAAATTATTAAAACTCCAAAAGATTTTCCTCCTAAAGTTAATAGATTTTTAAGGTTTTTTAAGGAATACCAAATTCAACTTGCGGAAGAAAATCTTATAGATTACGACGATATTCTGGTATCTGCCGTAAAATTACTTGAAGAAAATCCTGATATTTTAGAATATTACCAAAATCAATGCAGATACATTATAGAAGATGAAGCACAAGATTCTTCAGAAATTCAACAAAAACTTTTAAATCTTTTATCCGGCAAATACAAAAATATTATAAGATGCGGAGATATAAATCAGGCAATTACAACAACTTTTACAAACGCAGATGTGAAAGGTTTTTATAATTTTATAAATAATGCTGATAAAGTTTCAATGGACCATTCTCAAAGATGTACGGAAGATGTTTGGAAGCTTGCTAATAAACTTGTTTCAATAGGCGGTAAAGCATTTTATCCTATGATTATGAAACCGGTTGAAGGAAAAAATCCTGTACAAAAAAATGCCGTGTATTCTAATATTTTTGAAAACGGACAGGATGAGAAAAATTTCGTTTTATCAGAAATTAAAAAATTGTTGTCTGCAAAACCTGATTCAACTATCGGAATTCTTTTAAGAAATAATTATCAAGTTGCAGAATGGGAATCTTTTATTAATAATGCCGGATTTAAAGTTATTACCAGAAGTGAATCATTAGGTAAAAAAGCAATATTTAAAACTATTTTCGCAATATTAAAAGCTATAGAAAATCCTTTTAGTAATACAACCCTTGCAGATACATATCAAACTTTGTATGAACAAGGCTTTTATAAGAAGAATTTGTCATCAAAAATAGAAAATTGCGAAGATGATTTTATTAGGATAAATCCTGATGATGCCGGTGATTTAGGAGGATTTTTATGGGATATGAACTATTGGCTTTTATCTTCAACACTTCCTTTACAACAGCTGGTATCAAAAATTGGTCTATGTTATTACAAAACTGATTTAGAAATTTCAAATGTTTATTTAATATCGACACTTGTTGCAAGACTGAATGTAAAAAATGATTTAACATTATTAATAGAAAAACTTGGAGAGCTTTCTAAACGCCCATCATTGAGTGGTTTCAAATTTTTTGCAGAAGAAGATTCTGCTGAAAAACAAACTGGAAAGATTCAAATAATGACCCTACACAAATCAAAAGGTGATGAATTTGATTATGTTTTTATACCAGAATTAACCGAACGTAATCTAACGCTTGATATTAATAAAATGACCTTAAAATCTTCTACATCATTTATGGAAAATATTAAGAGTTTAAACCCAAACTATAAAAAGAAATCAGATTTGGAATTAAAAGAGTTTATGTTAGCCGAAAATATGCGGCTTATGTATGTTGCAATAACAAGAGCAAAGAAAAAACTTTATATAACAGTCTCTGAAAAATCCAAAATTTTTAACCGTCTGCAGGACAATGATGTAAGTATATTGTTTACTTATTTATGATATGTTTCATGTTTAGATATTTTGAATGCTCTATAAATTTGTTCTAAAAGAAGTAATCTAGTAAATTGATGTAAAAATGTCATTTTAGATAAACTAAGTTTTAAATTTGAAATATCTGATACTTTTTTCGATAGCCCGCAAGATGAGCCGATTATAAATACTAATTCAGAAATTCCGGAATTAGTTATTTCTTCAATTTTTTTTGAAAATTCAACAGAATCAAATTGTTTTCCTCCAATTTCGAGTGTTATTATATAACTTGCAGGTTTAATATTTGAGATGATTTTTTCAGCTTCTTCATCAAGAATTTTTTGTGTTAATTTTTCATCCTTTATTTCAATTGGTTGAAGTTCACATATTTCTACTGTTGTATATGGTCGAAGTCTTTTTAAAAATTCTTCAATTCCATCTTTTAAAAATTTTTCTTTAATTTTTCCTAAAGCAATTATTTTTATTTTCATAGAATAATCATACCATCTAATTATCTTATATGGTAATGTGTTTGATTTAAATATCCGATAAATTGTATGTACAGGAGTGAAATAATGAAAAAATATCCAATATTAATTGCGGTTATTTTAATATCAAATACTATTTCTTATGCTTTTGGTGATTTTATTCAATTTGGATATCCGGGAAGCGATATGGCATATAGAAACGGTATGAATAGAGAAATTAATGAAACAATTGATATAATAAATAAAACTAATAGTTGGGAAAATCCATATGATATTGAATCAAAAAATCCTATAACAAGTTTTTTTAAACGTGATAAAAATTTTGATAATAAGTATTCAAAAGGGAAAATGGATGAATCAGATATGGAATATCTTTTAACTAAAATGGAGAATAAACGTTTCGGCCAAACTTATAGTGATTTAGATATAGATAACCGTTTAGATAGACTTGATTCTCAAGTATTTGGGGCAATACAATCCGGCGATTACAAAACCAGGCTCAATCGTTTAAAACATGCATTTTCTGCAGAAGCGACCAGAAGTTATAAAGCAAAAAATTCCAGATTAAAAACATTTAAAGAAATGTTTTCATCAGGCTATCCAACAAGTATTCCGGCCGATGAAGACTATTATTCATCTTTAAATAGTATGTTTTGGTAAAAATTTAAATCATTATTTATTTTTAAGTAATCTTTCCCAAAAATTTTTTTTCTTAGGTTGTGATTTTTTTTGTATTGTTAAAAATACTTCACTGAATGGAATAATTGGTTCCATTTTGTATCCGCAATCTTCTGACAAAGAGCCTCCCATAGAAAATAATTCTTCTTGAGGATATCTTCTGCAAATTCCCGGGCGTGTTTTATGAATTTTACACTTGTGAGTTTCAGGGTCAAGATTTGTGCATTCGAAAATAAGACCCGTTTCATCTTTGCCAATAACTTTAAGATATGTATAAAACCTATGCTGATATTTTAATTGTTCAAACTCTTTTTCATCCTGAATGATTCCCTTTGCATGTTTTACATATATTTTTTTGCAGCATCTTCCGCAGCCCAGACAGTGACCTGTTCGATAATATTTTTTCCCAAGTATTTTTGAATAATAAAATTTTTGAAATTTATTTAACATTAGTTAATTTCGACTTTGCAATTCTGTACTCTTTGGATTTGGGGTTAGAAAGATGCATTACTTCTGTAAAATATTTGTTTGCGCCTTTATATTCCCCTTTTTGGAGAAGTTCACTTCCTTTTTCAAGATATTTTTTAGTAATAATTTGTTCTGAATTAACAAATCCTTTAAGTTTATTGATTTCAGATAAGAACTCTCCTTCTTCTTGCGGATTCAAAATGATATAGTTTTCATATTCAATAAATGCATTGAAATATTCATTGTTTTGATAATATTTTTTAGCTAATTCAAGTGTTGATGCGGCAGCAGAAATATTAATCAATTTTTTTAAGTTTGATAGAATTCTTGTCGTATTAAGGTATTCATTTTGTGATGATATAACGTATTTTAGATATCGTGAATAAAAACAGTATGAATTTTTGTAATCTTGTACCTGTTCAAAACATTTTGCAAGTTTTAAAAATATTTCTCTGTTGTTTTCAGTATATTCTCTCATTGCAAGTTGATAATAAATAATTGCTTGAGTATAATTTTTAGAATTGTAATATAAATCTGCAAGGGTGAGAGAATACTCCGGAATTATAGGGAATTTTTTAATTGCAGCAATATAATTTTCTTCGGCAAGTATATTTTCTTTTCGTGCTTGATGTTTTTCTCCTTCGGTAAAGAAATTCGAAGCTTCTGTAATTTGTCTGTTTATGTTTTGTGCTACAATTTTATACTGGTTAATATCTTTATTTTGTGCATATTTTAAATACTTATCATAATAGTAAATTGATTCATATGACATATTTTTTGTATAGTATGCGATAGCAAGATTTAAACACACAAACTCATCTTTAGGGCTTAAACTTCTGGATATCATCCAATTTTCAATAGCTTTGCTTGTATTAGCTTGTTTAAAATAACAATTGCCAAGGTATGAAAATGCGATTGAATTTCTTATATCCATAGTTGAAGCTTGTGATAAATATTCAATAGCAGTTTCGTAGTCTTTTTTCTTGTAATAGCATAAGCCAACATCCATATATAATCGTGAAGATGCACTTGTTTTAAGCAATCCGAGATATAAACGAATTGCTGAATCATAATTCCCATCACTATAATGCTTCCTTGCTGCATTAATAATGGATTCTTCAATATCAGAATTATCTTCTACACGATATCCAACTACATCTACCATACGTGCATATTATAACATATTTATAACCCTAAGTCATCAAGTAAAGATTTGTTAGTTGATAATGCTGCAATTGTACTATCTTCAAATACATCTACAATTCCTTTTGAAAAAAGTTCTTCAACAAGTTGATTGTGTGATGTATTTTCCGGATCAGATACTGCAAGTTCTGTGAATTTTTTTACATCTAATTCGTGCTCATACATTTGCAAAGCTTTATTAGAAATATCAGAAGAGTCAATTAAGAAATTAGTATCAATGTTTGATATATTTGAATTTCTATTTGCTGCTGCCGTACCTAAAATGTTGTTCAAAGATTCTTGTTGAACAAGTTGTGAATTTAATGACAGATTATTTGAATTATTATCAATATTATTAAGCATTGCCCTAATCTCCCCTGATTTAGGAAGTATTTTTACCTCTCCGCCATAGTATTATCCCAGAATTTTTTTATTTTGACATCATTTATTTAGATGAGAAAAATTTATGTATAAAAAGAGCGAAGAATACTTTCTTCGCTCTTTTTGTAAAATCTTAACATTAATCTGTTATTATTTTTGTCCGTAACGTTTTTTGAATCTTTCAACTCTACCTTCAGAGTCAAGAATTTTTTGTTGACCTGTATAGAACGGGTGGCAGTTGTTGCAAATTTCAACTGTAATATCGTCTACTACAGATGCTGTTTCTATTTCGTTACCGCATACACATTTGATAACAGTTTTTTTATAATCAGGATGGATTCCCTTTTTCATGGTTACCTCTTTTCTATAAATCCAAGATTCCAAACTTGGACAATTTATTTTCGACTTCTTATATTTTATCGCTAAAATTTTTCCATGCAAGTAATTGCATTAACTAACTGTCAAGAATGTAACATTTTTTAAGATTCTTGTTCTGTTACTATTGACAGAAACATATTAACATGTTACTATGCATAGTAACAAAAGGCGAAATATGAATAGCATTAAAGAAATATCAAACTTAATATCTAAAATTAGTTCAGAAAATGAAATATACGAGTTCATTTCTGAATTGTTAACCGAATCAGAGATTTCTACTTTATCAAAGCGATGGCGTATTCTGAAAATGTTATCGGAAGGAAAAACCCAAAGAGATATTGCAAAAGAATTAAATGTAAGTCTTTGCAAAGTAACAAGAGGGTCAAAAATTCTAAAAGATGAAAACGCTATCGTGTATAAATTGATAAAGGAGAAATAATTTATGGAAACAAAAAATATAACAAATATTCAGCCAACAAAAGAAGGTTTTTTCGGAGAATACGGCGGACAGTTTTTGCCGGAAGGTTTAAAAGCTGAATTTGATAAAATAACTAAAGCTTTTCTTAAATATAAAGATGATCCTATATTTAATAAAGAATTAAATGATTTGTTTAAATACTATGCAGGACGTCCAAGTCCTATTTATCATTGCAGAAATTTATCTGTGAAATATGGGGCAGAAATTTATCTCAAAAGAGAAGATTTAAATCATACAGGAGCACATAAAATCAACCATTGTTTAGGAGAAGCACTATTAGCAAAGAAAATGGGCAAAACAAAAATTATTGCAGAAACAGGTGCAGGGCAGCATGGTGTTGCAACGGCAACGGCAGCAGCGTTAATGGGTCTTGAATGTGATGTTTATATGGGAGAAGTTGATATCCAAAAAGCAAAACCTAATGTAGATAGAATGAGAATATTAGGCGCAAATATAATCCCTGTTACTGAGGGTACAAAGACTTTAAAAGAAGCAGTTGATGCTGCATTTAGTGCTTATACAAAAGAATATGAATCCTCAATTTATGCAATAGGTTCTGTTGTCGGACCGCATCCGTTTCCGATGATTGTTGAACATTTTCAATCAGTAATCGGACGAGAAGCAAGGGAACAAATGCTTGATATGACAGGTTCTCTTCCTGATCATATTGTTGCATGTGTTGGCGGCGGTTCTAATTCAATCGGGCTTTTTAGCGGTTTTTTAGAAGATGAATCCGTAAAAATATACGGTGCAGAACCTCTAGGAAAAGGTAAAAAATTAGGTGAAAATGCTGCCAGTATTACTTATGGCAAGAAAGGTATTCTACACGGGTTCAAATGCTTGCTCTTGCAGGATGAAAAAGGTAATGTTGCAAATGCATACTCTGTTGCAAGCGGACTGGATTATCCGGGTGTCGGCCCAAAACACTGCTATTTACATGATATTGGCAGAGTTAATTATGAAACAATAAGCGATATTGAAGCTGTTAGTGCTTTTTATGAACTATCAAGGCTTGAAGGTATTATACCTGCATTAGAAAGTTCTCATGCCGTAGCATTAGGCTTAAAACTTGCTGAAATGTATAAAGGTGAAAAAATCTTGATAAATCTATCCGGCAGAGGCGATAAAGATATCGAATTTGTTATGAAAAATTATCCTTTAAAATAATAGAACACATATTAAACACCAAAAAGCGGTTAGGTTAAGACTTGACCGCTTTTTCTTTTTTGTCATCAAGGGTAAATGAAAATATGCATAATGAACAGACTGGTTTGACGGTGGTAAATATATTGGGTTAATATTCTGCCTACTCATTTAAAGCAATGGGTAAATCAAAAAATATGAAAACCAAACCGGATATAGTATTTATATACGGTTCACCGAACAAGTTCGGATTCGCCTGCCTCTATTTTGAAGATATTTAATCTTCAAAACAGAGTTCTTGGTTCGCCGAACAAGTTCGGACTCACCTGCCTCTATTGAAAAGATACTTAATCTTTTCAACAGAGTTCTTGCACGTAGTGCATGTCTTGGATTATTGGCAGTTCAGGGGTAAATGGATAAATAAAGAAATATGCATAATGAACAGACTGGTTTGGTGTTGATGTTTTGTAATAATAAATAAAACTTGTAGGTTTAAACCAAACCGGAAATTAAACGTAACATGTCTACGCACGTAGTGCAAATAAAAAGCGGTCGAAAGACCGCTAAAATTTTCCTAATTTGTCCCTGTCCGTATAATCAAGCTAATCATGGTCTAATTAACTTGTTTTTAATTCTTTTTTACGATTCGGATTTTGCTTGCCTCTGGTATTTATTTGACTTGCCGCACAATCGCTTGCAATTGTACGTGTCAATCAATTAGTCGGGTAATCTGAATTTAAACCAAATACATTTACCCTTAGGCTATGAAGTTGTTTCCGAATCTGTTCGCTCCGTAGAAGAACGATTCTTTCATAATTTGC
>CALUXV010000035.1 GCA_944324835.1 Candidatus Gastranaerophilales bacterium | reverse complement strand
GAGCTATTGCGGCATATCTTATTAAGTTGTCATTTTGGGTCAGTTGGCAGAGCAAGCTCTACAATTTCTAACCCCGTCGCTTTCGCTCCTCCGGGAGCTATTGCGGCATATTTTATTAACTTGTCACTCAAAACCGTATATTTGAATAAAACTCCCAAACATTCCGGCTCAAAGTTTACTTATCTATTATTATCTGCTAAAAAAAAATAGTCAATAATTTTTAAAACTTATGCCGGTGCAAGGAACAACGTAACGTTTCTACCTTCCAATTTCGGCGGCTTTTCAACAGTTATTGTATCTCCCTTCAAATCTTCCATGAATTTGTTAGCCAAATCCATTGCAAGTCTTGAATGCTGCATTTCACGCCCACGTAGCATAACAACTATTTTTACTTTATTACCCTGAGCGATAAATTTATTGATATTTTTTATTCTTACCTGATAATCATGCGTATCTATTTTGTATCTTACTTTTACTTCTTTTATATCAACAGTATGTTGTTTCTTTTTAGCTTCTTTCGCTCTTTTTTCTAATTCATATTTATATTTGCCGTAATCAAGTATTTTAGCAACAGGAGGAGCCTGGTTAGGACTTACCACAACCAAATCCAAATTTGCTTCTTCTGCCATAGCTAACGCTTTTGAGGTTAATACTACTCCGTGATTCTCTCCATTTTCATCAATTAATCTTACTTCCTTTGCACGGATTTTTTCATTCATTAAAACCTTATCTTTATCTCTGGTTCCTCGATTTCCGTATCTGTTATCTTCGTTTCCTATGGCCTTATCTCCTTTATACTAAATTGTAATACTTGTAACGCAAATATAATAACATATTAATCTTTTTTTTGCAAAAAAATTCTAAATATAATTAAAACTCCGGATATTTAAACAATCTCCGGAGTATTTTTCCCGATTAATTACACTAATCCTTCCTTATTTATTATCATCTTGAAGCCATTTATATGACAACAAGCTGCTTGAGAATTCTTTATCTTCATCACCATAGAAAATTGATGTGTTTTTAATCATTGTGTTTTCATCGTCAACTTTTCTTTGTTCCATTTTGGATGTCAGATTATAAGCCTGAATTTCTCCTGCACTTACTTTCCCGTCATGATTTGTATCAATTTCGGTAAAATGGTCAAGAATTGTTCCCTGCATATCTGCAGAAATTCCACTCATGCTGCCTAATTGCATGATTTGCTGCCTGGTGAGACCTTGTGCACTAATTTGACCC
Source organism: Candidatus Gastranaerophilales bacterium (assembly GCA_944324835.1). GTDB lineage: Bacteria > Cyanobacteriota > Vampirovibrionia > Gastranaerophilales > Gastranaerophilaceae > UMGS1585. The sequence continues at coordinate 17,329 of CALUXV010000035.1, read as the reverse complement.
ATTATTGTCTGAATTTCATTAGACCCGATTACACCATCAGCGTTTTTATCAATTGTTCCGAAGTTTTGACTTAAATAAGATGCAAATGTAGCACCTGCACCACCTGTAGACATCAAAAGATTTGTATTACCCATAGCTGATATTAAATTCTGCTGGGTAACACCATCTTTATATAAATTGGATAATATTGCATAGGAATTTGACATTCCTGCTTGTATCCCTGTTAAAAGGGATGTACCATTTAAATAACTGGACATTTTGGGGCTCCTATATATTTTTTTTATTAACCTACAGTATTATATTAATAATTTTATCCTGATAATCAACCATTCATATGAATGATTTAATAAAAAAATAAAAATAATCAACTGGCTAATAGTAAACTTGCTAACTAATATATATAATAAGTGTAATATATACAATTTAGAGGGAATATGAAGGAATTAACTGAGCGAGAGCTTGAAGTATTACAATTATTAACGGAAGGAATGAATAATCGAGAAATTGCTGAAAAAACCATGGTAAGTATTCATACAGTTAAAGCTCATGTATGCTCAATATTTCACAAACTAAAAGCAAATGGCAGAGTACAAGCAGCGGTAAAAGCAATTAAGAAAGGATTAGTATAGTTTAAATATGGAACCTTTTATACATTAAACCTCAAAAAGTGTGTCCAAGTTTTGGACACCTTTTTAATCCGGCTTAGAATTACATAAAATTAAACTTGCCCTCTTTATCTTTTGTAAAATATATGTTACAATTCACTTATGAAATTGACGTCAAGAAACGAATTAAGTAAATATAAAATTTTACCCTTCAATCTATATAATGATGCCGGAGAAGTAATCCTTAAAGCAGGAGATGTTTTAACCGTAGGGAAACTTTTACAATTAAAAGCATTTGATAAAATATATAGAGATAGTTCCCCATCAGAAGACGAAGCTAAATACAATACCGAAGCACCTCCGGAAGAAGGCGGCTCAGAAGTTGAACTCAAATCTGCAATTGCATCAACAATAGATGATGATTTTGATTATGACAATCTTAACCTTATTGAATACAAAACCCCGATAAATAAGTATTCTAAAATTGATTATAAAGAGCAGATGAAACTTAAAACTTACCTGATGAAAACAATTGAACTGCTCAATAGAACATCTATCAAAGAAGCATTTCCTAAAATGGCAAATTTAAGTGAAATTATAACTAATACAGTAATTCCTAAATTTACAGAAATTGAACATTATTCGGAACTTAGGCTATTAGGAGATTATGAAGTTTGCCACCCTATTAACGTTGCTATTATGTCCGGAATGATTGCTAAAAAAATGGATTTTGAAAAAGATTTTATATCTGATATCATTCTTGCAGGCATAATGCATGATATTGGCAAATACAGACTGCCAAATGCTTTTAAAACTGGAACCATCTCAAACTTTGATAATGAAGAATTAAAAAAACATACAATTATTGGATACAACATATTAAAAAAAGAACTTAAACTTCCGGAACACGTATGCAATGTTGCCCTGCAACATCACGAGCACAACGATGGGACAGGTTATCCGCATGGTATTTCCAGCGATTGGATTAGTATTGAAAGCCAGATTGTAAATGTTTGTAATTGTTATGACAATTTTGCCTTTAACAAAACAGGATATGTCGTTAAAAATAATCGTGATGTACTAAGACTCATGCTTTCTATTGGAACAAAAAGGTTTTCAGCAGAAATATTATATACATTTGCTCACATGTTTAGTTACAATGACACAATGAATTTTAGTGATATGGCTTCATATTCTGCATAAATAATTAAAAAAGGCGTCTTTTAAATAAGACACCTTTTGAAAACAAATTTTTGGAAAAAAATTAACCACGAATGTTTAATTTTTTAACCAATGCTCTGTAGCCTTCAAGATCTTTACTCTTAAGATAAGAAAGTAAACCTTTTCTTCTACCTACCATCATCAAAAGACCGCGTTTTGTTGCAAAATCTTTTTTGTTTGATTTTAAGTGTTCAGTAAGTTCAGCAATTTTTTGAGTTAACATTGCTATTTGAACTTCAGTAGAACCTGTATCGTGTTCATTCTTACCATATTTTTTTGTAAGTTCTTGTTTTGTTTCTTTTTTTAAATTAATTGACATGTTTGTTTTCCTTTTTGTTGAGTGACTATTGGCGTAAGCACTCTACAGTAATTATCATATTATATCAAATTCAAAAATCAAGAGGAGCGCTACATTTACAAAATATTAGTTAACATTTTGTCACTTAGCTTTTCTTAACTACGTATTAAAGGTTTTGGCCCTGCATTAACAACTTCTTGCGGCATATTCGGATATTTTTCAGAAAAATTATCCGCAAACATTTGTGCAAGCTTATTTGCGGCCGCATCATAAGCCGCCTTATCTGTCCACATTTCTCTTGCATCAAGCATTTCAGAAGGAACATTCGGACAAGATACAGGATAATCGACATTAAATATATCATGATGTTTAAATTCAACTTTTTCTAAAGTGCCGTTTAATGCTGCTGTAACCATTGCTCTAGTGTAACTTAGTTTCATTCTCTTAGCACCTGATGCAGCACTTCCGCCTGCCCATCCTGTATTCACAAGATAAACCTTTGTTCCGTATTCTTTCAATTTATCACCGAGCATTTTTGCATAAACAGATGCATCCATAGGCATAAATGGTTCGCCGAATAATGTTGAGAATGTCGGCTGAGGTTCTGTTACACCTCGTTCTGTTCCTGCAAGTTTAGAAGTAAATCCTGTTACAAAGTGGTACATAGCAGCATTATTATCTAATCTTGAAATAGGCGGTAAAACCCCAAAAGCATCCGCTGTTAAGAAAATAACAACTTTAGGAATCCCGCCTTTAGACGGAATTTGTGCATTGTTTATATAATTAATCGGATAACCCACACGAGTATTTTCCGTCAAACTGCCGTCATTAAAATCCAGTTCTCTTGTTTCCGGATTCATAACTACATTTTCAACTAATGAACCAAACTTAATTGCATTATAAATATCAGGTTCATGTTCTTCTGAGAGGTTGATACATTTTGCATAGCATCCGCCTTCAAAATTAAATATACCATCAGGCGACCATCCGTGTTCATCATCACCGATTAATTTACGATTAGGGTCTGCGGATAAAGTTGTTTTCCCCGTTCCTGATAGTCCAAAAAATACTGCCGTTTCACCTGTTTCTGGATTCATATTTGCAGAACAGTGCATCGGAAGAACATTTTTCTTTGTCATTACATAATTCATTGTTGCGAAAACAGATTTTTTAATTTCTCCTGAATACCTTGAACCGCAAATAATTATTGTATGTGCTTCATAATCAATTGCAATACAAGCTTCTGAATTTACTCCGTCAACTTCCGGATTACATTTAAATCCAGGTGCACAAAGTATTGTATAGTCAGGTTCGCCATAATTTTTTAACTCATCTTCAGTAGGCCGAATAAGCAACTGGTGAATAAACAAATTTTGGCTGGCAAGCTCATTTATTACTCTAAATTTTTGAGTATATTTCTTATCTGCACCTGCAAAACCATCAAAAATGAATACTTCTCGATTTTGTAAATATGCAGTAATTTTACCTTTTATAGAATTGAACTGTTCACGGGTTATTGGACGATTAACTTTCCCCCAGGCAATATCATTATGAATAGATTCCGTATCTACAATAAATTTGTCTTTAGGAGAACGACCTGTATATTTACCGGTTGTCACAACTAGAGCACCTGTATTGCTTAAACTGCCTTCGCCTAATCTTAATGCAGCTTCTGTAAGCTGTGCAGGTGATAAATTTCTATAGACAGCTTTTGGTTTTATTATTCCAATTTTTTCGATTCCGTATGATTCCATAAACAGCCTCCCTTTTATATGTATTCAGGATTTTTTTAACTAAAAAATAGTATTACAAACCGCATAAAAAAGCAACTTAAGAAAATGAGAACTTATATACATCTTGAAAAACGTAATAAAAAACAGTGTATTAGTTATTTTAATTTAATCTAACTTTAATTCGATTTTATAATACACCTTCCATCATATCATTAAGAGCAATTTTGGCAGCTCTTACTGGTGTAGAATAAGAAGTTCCTGCAACATATCCTAAATATTTTCCGACAGGTATTGCTTCATTAGTTTCAATTTTAAAATCAGTTCCTCTTAATCCGCTTATATTGATACCGTTTTGAGTTTTTATTATGTTAAATCGATAAGGTTCATAGTGCTGAGTAAAAATACTGTTTCTTGAACCGGATGAAGAATCTACACAACCTTTATAATCTAAACCGCCTACACCTTCAAATCCTGTATCTAACAACAGCCCGGCTATTTCTTCTTTTCCGTCATTCCCGCTGCTTGCAAGAACTCTGGTTTTTGCTGACAGTTGTTTTAAATTTTCAAACAGTTTTATTTCATTTGGACTATGATTTTTCAATTCTTGCAACAAATGCTGTTTAATTTCTGCTCCTGTCTTTACTAAATCAGATTTCTGATGATACACTCCATAAGAAGCACTAACACAGCTAGTATTTTTATTAACAAGTTTGGACAGTTGAAGTATATCATTATCACGGTAAATATGGATTACTTTATAATTTGCAAAAGGATTAAACCTTGATGCCAATATTTCAATAATATCAGTATGTGTAAAATTCATATCTAATACTTCTGTATTTTGTTTTAATCCTCCGGCTAAATCGGTTAGAATTACTTCTTTAGGTTTTACAGTTGCATTTTTTAAATATTTCCCATCCTGATTTAATATTCTGAGATTAATATTACCTTTTGTATCATTCCCGTCTTGTAATAAAAAATATCCTTTTCTATCTTTAGGGTTTATCCAGACCGCACGTTGATAAGTATATTCATCATCAGTTAATCTAATAAAATCGTCTTTAGTTGCTTTAAGTGGTGTAGAATTTGAAAGTTTTTGGTATTCATTGCATTTTGCTATCTTATTTAATATTCTTGTTTGCTGCATTTCAGGAGAAATAAACCTTGGGAATTCAAATGATTTACCGGAAGGCGGATAAATAAGTTTAGGATTTACTCCATGAATTACTTGTTTTTTTATAACTAACTGTGATGAATTTATTCTCATATTTAACAAAAAACACTAAAATTTTTTTTTGCTTTTGTAGCCAAATCCTTTTATTTGTCTCGTTTTATATATTTCTCTTGTCTTTTTTTATTTTCAATAGTACAATGTAGTGGTGTTTGTCACAATAAAATGGTGTTATATTGTGACTTTCAGAACGATTAAAGGATAAAGGAGCCAGTATGACTACAACAGAACGCGAGTCCCACATCAATTTTAAAAAAATTGATGAGATTATGGCATCTTATGATTATAAGAAGTCTAATCTGATAGCAATCTTGCAGCAGGTGCAAGAATTGTATACATATCTTCCTGAAGATGCGATGACATTTATCGGGACAAAGATAGAAGGTTTATCTCCTGCAACTGTTTACGGTGTTGCAACATTCTATGCACAATTTTCATTAGAACCAAAAGGCAAGTACAAAATCAAAGTTTGTGATGGAACGGCTTGTCACGTAAGAGGTTCAATGAGTGTATTGAATGCCGTTAAAACCAAACTTGGTGTAGGTGAAAAGAGAATGACAACGGAAGACGGTTTATTTTCTCTTGAAATAGTAAGTTGTTTAGGTGCTTGCGGTCTTGCTCCTGTAGTTGTAATCAATGACAAAGTATATCCGCAAATGACCTCTGATGCTATAAGCATCATCATTGATACAATCATCAAGGAGGAAACAAAATAATGGTTACAGAATTAACAAAAGATATTTATAAAGAGCAGGAACGTGTAAAACAAGAAATGGCTCAACAAGGTTTGAGAGTACTTGTTTGTACAGGTACAGGCTGCATTGCAAACGGTTCTTTAAAAGTTATAGATAAGTTTAAAGAGCTTGGAGTTAATGTTTCTGCATTGACTGATTACGACAAGATGACAATAGTTCCGACCGGATGCCACGGTTTTTGCGAACAAGGTGTTCTTGTTATAATTCCTGAACTTCATACAGCGTATGTAAAAGTGAAAGAAGAAGATGTTGAAGAAATTTATAACAGCCATATTGTTAACGGTAAACCTGTAGAAAGACTTTTATATGTTGATCCTAAAACAGGCGAACACGTACACAAAAGCGAGGATATCAATTTCTATGCCAAACAGGTGCGAACAGCACTTGAAAATTGCGGACATATCAATGCAGAATGTCTTGATGAAGCAATTTCTGTTCACGCTTATGAAGCATTAGCAAATATTTTGAAAGAAAATAATCCAGATAAAGTAATTGAAGAAGTAGAAAAATCAGGATTAAGAGGCCGTGGTGGCGGCGGGTTCCCGACCGGTACAAAATGGAGATTTACTGCTGCAAATAAAGGCGGAAAATCATACGTAGTATGTAACGGTGACGAAGGTGACCCTGGTGCATTTATGGATAGAAGTGTTATGGAAGGCGACCCTCATAAACTTCTTGAAGGTATGGCAATTGCAGGTTTTGCAGTAGGAGCAGATGAAGCTTATATATATGTAAGAGCAGAATATCCGCTTGCTATCAAACGTTTAAGAATTGCAATTGAACAGGCTGAAAAAGCAGGATTCTTAGGACAAAATATTATGGGCTCAGGATTCAATTTTACAATCCATATCAAAGAAGGTGCAGGAGCATTTGTCTGTGGTGAAGAAACAGCCCTAATTGCATCAATTGAAGGTGAACGCGGTATGCCTAGACCAAAACCGCCATTCCCTGCAAATAAAGGTTTATTCGGCAGACCGACATTAATTAACAACGTTGAAACTTTAGCCAATATTCCTGTTATTATGCGAAAAGGTGCTGATTGGTTTGCTAAAATGGGTACGGAAAAATCAAAAGGTACTAAAACATTTGCACTAACAGGTGAAGTTAATAATACTGGGCTTATTGAAGTCCCTATGGGAACAACATTAAGAGAAATCATATTTGATATCGGCGGCGGTATCAGAGGCGGCAAAAAATTTAAAGCTGCTCAAATCGGCGGCCCGTCAGGCGGATGTTTAACCGAAGAACACCTTGATTTGCCTATGGATTATGACAGTTTGAGAAGTGTCGGTGCCATGGTTGGTTCCGGCGGACTTGTTATTATGGCAGAAGATACTTGTATTGTTGAAGTTGCAAGATTCTTTATGAACTTTACTCAGCACGAAAGCTGCGGCAAATGTGTTCCGTGTCGTGAGGGTACAAAGAATATGTTAAAAATCCTTGAAAGAATCGTTAAAGGTAACGGTACAATGGAAGATTTGGACACATTAGAAGAACTTGCACACGCTGTCAATGACGGTTCTTTATGCGGTCTCGGTAAAACAGCGCCTAACCCTGTTTTATCAACTTTAAAATACTTTAGAGATGAATATATTGCTCATATCAGGGACAAAAAATGTCCGGCAGGTGTTTGTACAGCATTAAAAACTTATGTAATCAATCCTGACTTATGTAAGGGCTGTTCAAAATGTGCTCGGAACTGTCCTGCTCACGCAATATCCGGTGAACTTAAATCACCATTCAAAATTGATCAGGAAAAATGTATAAAATGCGGAGCTTGTATCTCTGCATGTCCATTCAAGGCAATAGAACAGATTTAAGGTATGAGGAATAAAAATAATGGGAAAAATGATAATAAATGGTAAAGAGTGTGAATTTACCGATGAAGCGAATATATTAGAGGTTATAAGAAAACACGGATTCAATGTTCCGACATTTTGTTACAGACCTGATTTGAAAGATGCATTCGGTGCTTGCAGAATGTGTGTTGTGGAAATTGAGGGAAGAGGAATCCAATCTTCTTGCACAATGCCGCCTCAAGACGGACTTGTAATCCATACAAATACAGCAAAAGTAAGACGAATTAGAAAAACTGTGTTGGAATTACTTCTTGCAAACCATGACAGAGAATGCACAACCTGTGACAAATCAGGGACCTGCGAACTTCAAAAATATGCGGAAGAATATGGTATCAAAAATGTTACCAAATATATGCAAAAGAAAGAAATGCGTCCGATTGATGACTCAAGTCCTTCAATAGTACGTGATATTAATAAATGTATTCTCTGCGGTGCCTGCGTAAGAGCTTGTGACCAGTATCACGGGCTGCAGGTATTAGGTTTTGCAAACAGAGGTGCAAATACCGTTGTACAGCCTATGGCCGGCAGAGCACTTGCTACAAGTGAGTGTGTTTACTGCGGTCAATGTGTTGCGGTCTGTCCGACAGGAGCTTTAACTATAAAATCACAGGTAGATGACGTTTGGAAAGAATTAAATAATCCTGAAAAGAAAGTTGTAGCACAGTTTGCACCGTCAGTACGTGTTGCAATCGGTGAAATGTTCGGACTTGAACCGGGAGTAAATTCTACAAAGAAAATCAATGCGGCATTAAAAGCCATTGGTTTTGATTTAGTGTTTGATACAAACTTCTCTGCAGATTTAACAATTATGGAAGAGGCAAACGAGTTTGTTGAACGAGTTACAAAAGGCGGCAAGTTGCCTTTATTCACATCCTGCTGTCCGGCATGGGTTAGATATTTAGAAACAGAACATCCTGAAATGCTTGAACATTTATCAAGCTGTAAATCTCCACAAGGTATGATGGGAGCAATAATCAGGAAGTATGTTCCTGAATACTACAAAGATGTTACTGATGACAATCTTGTAAGCGTTTCAATTATGCCTTGTACCGCTAAAAAAGCAGAAGCAATCAGAAAACAATTCAAGCGTGAAGATGGAAGTTATGAAATTGATTACGTTCTCACAACTCAGGAATTAGGCAGATTGATTAAATCTGCAGGTATTGATTTCAATTCATTAGAACCTGTTGAAGCGGATTCTCCGTTCGGTAAATACACCGGTGCCGGTACAATATTCGGCGTATCCGGCGGTGTTGCGGAAGCTGCAGCAAGAACTGCTTATCAAATGGTAACAGGCGAAGAATTAAAAGATGTTGTAATTTCACCAATGAGAGGTACACATCGTGTTAAAACAGTCGAATTGGATTTAAAAGGTACAAAAATTAAGGTTAAAATCGTAAATACGTTACGTGAAGCTGAAAAATGTATCGAAGAAATCCAATCAGGCAAAGCAGATTATCAATTACTTGAAGTAATGGCTTGTCCCGGCGGGTGTATCAACGGCGGCGGTCAGCCTCAAAGTTGTGATGATTTATCCATCAGAGAAAAACGTGCAGAAGGTCTTTACGAAGATGATGCAACGGAAGAATTCAGAAAGTCACATGAAAATCCGGATATCAAAGAATTGTATGCAAAACATCTTGAAAAACCGGGTTCTCATATAGCACATGAACTCTTGCACACAACATATTCAGATAAGTGGACAAAACTTTATAAAAACGTTGGTAATGACTAATGAAAAGTCGGGAATCTATATTTTAGATTCCCGACTTTTTTACAATTAATTTATTTTTTTGATAAAAAACCTTTTATCCAACTAATTAAATTAGGATATAGATTTGAATGATGCCCCATTTCAATCATTTCTTTTTCGTTTGCCTGTATTGTTCCTAAATTGTGAGTCTGTTTATAAATCCAAGAATACATGCCGGTTCTATCTGCACCTGCTTTGCAATGTATGTGGACTTTACCGCCTTTTTGTTTAACACCGTCAACAATCTTTAGAAATTTATCTATATTTGTTTTATCCGGATTTTTTGTAATTGATGGAATATTATGATAAGTCATACCATTTTTTTCAACAAGTTGTTTTTCATCAAAATCAACCCCGGCAACATGCATAGTTCTAAAATTAATTATATCTGTAACTCCTTGTTCTTTCAGCCAATTAAAATCATCCGCTTTTGGTTGTGCCGAACGTGAAACAGTATTATCAATTTTTTTATAATTATCAGGTTTGCCTTTGAATGATAAATTACTTATCAAAAATATTATCTCCAACCTTTATACAGATAATCCGTAATCCAACTAATAAGTCTTGGAAATGCTACATAATCATGTCCCATTTTAATCATTTCTTTTCGGTTTTCTTCCATTTCACCAAGTCCATGTTTTTGTTTATAAATCCAAGAGTACATGCCGGTTCTATCCGCACCATGTTTACAATGAATATGAACTTTACCGCCGCCTTTTTGCACACCTTCTACAAGATTCAAGAATTGTCCAACTTGTTCTTCTTTCGGTCGAAACGGATTTGTCGGGATATTATGATAATGCATACCAATCTTTTCAACCGCTTCTTTTTCATTAAACAAAGCTTGATCTTGTGTAACAGTAAAGTCAACAACATCTGTTACACCGTGTTTTTTTAACCACTTAATACCATTTTTTGTAGGACGGGCAGAACGAGATACAAGTTCATCTATTTTTTGATAATTTTCAGGTTTTTTGGCTAATGTAAATAATGATAGTTTCATAGTACTTATAATAATGTTCGTAATTTTTAAATTTGCTAATATATTTTGACAATATTAATTTATGTAAATTTTTTTATAAATATGAAATTCGTACTAGCTTAAATAACTTTTTAATTATGTAAGATGGTATAAAAGAGAGTTTTAGTATGGCTTTTATCAAACCGGTTGAATACAAAAATGACAGTAGCACTGCAGGTTTTGCTGTAGCCGGAGATAATGTTGAAATTACAAAACAAAACGTAGATACTATTGACAAAGATAATCAAGAAGGAAATTTAGAACCTCTAGATAATAAACAAACAAGATATATAGAAAAATTTTCGGATTATGACAATACAGACTATGACAACTCAGACAGTAGCGAAGAAGATTTAGATTCGGTTGAAGGAGAAAACGAAGGCCAGGAAGAAAGCCAAAAAGAAAGCAGTAAACAAGGTGCTGCCGTTGGTGCGACTTTAGGTTCAACTGCAGCCTTAATGTTTGGAGCAGCTATATTAACAAGTACAGGTAATTTACAAAATGCAATGAATGCCTTTACTGCTCCTGTTGTTGGTGGAATAGATGTAGCCGCATCCGCATTGGGACTTGCAGGAGCAATTGCATTTGATAAAGATTATAATGAACGACTTGCGCAAGCAAATAATGCAGGAGAACAAATTAATGCAATAAACCAATACTATGCAACATTAACTCAAGATATACAAGCATTAAGTGGCAGTGGAGAAGGTGATAATACAACTTATGAAATAACTCCGGCAGAAGATGAAAATGCTGAAAATACAGAGGGAGAAACTCAAGATATTATAAGCATTCTTGCAGGATTATATTCTCAACTTGATAAATCTACAAAAGAAAAAGACCAAGCAAAAGTTACTGAAATACAACAAAAAATAAACCAAATTGAAACAGATATACTTGCTAAAGCAACAGGGGCAGAAGCGTCGGAAGAAGCCGAAGGTACAGAATCAGCAGAAGGTGCTGAAGAAGTTGAAGGAAACGGAGAAACAACACAAGGTCCGGCAGCGGCAGAAGGTGAAAATGGAGGTTTATTAGAACATTTTGCATCTAATAATAGTGCAGCACATGAAATATTTAACACTTCAACAAATGTAGCTTCATTCTTAAGAGAAGGCAGCAGTCTTGGAGCTTTAGGTATAATGAATACGGCCGCACTTGCAGGCTGTGCAGCAATATCCGGAGTACTGGCAGCCAGAGCATTCACAGGAGTTACAATATTTACTCTGGCTAACGCCGCAGTAGGGGCTGCATTATGCGGTGCCGCTGCAGGTATATTCTCTGGAGCCGCTGTCACAATGGGCGTTAAAGCAGCAAAAGAAATAGATGCCGGAAATAAAGGTAACAACGTATTCTCAGCAGCAAATAGTTTACAAGAGCCTTTAAATGAACACGATTCCGTAGTAGAAGAATTACAAGGAATGCAAGAAACTACAGAAACAGAAACGACAGAAGCAGCCGGAGAAACATCAACACCTGGAGCAACAGAAGCAGCCGCAATTGCCGGCAGTGTAACAGGCGGAACGACAACAACATCTAACAGTGGTTCCGGCGGCAGTTCAGGAAGTTCCGGCAGCAGTTCAGGAAGTTCAACAAGCGGTAGTGCAGCAGCTTAGTTTTTCAAATCTTTAACCAGAGCTCTGGGCGCAGCGAAAGAAGTTCCGCTCTTTGTACTTGCGGGGATTTTTAAAAGGCCTGTTGTTTTATCAAACTCAATATCCGTTTTATCTCCACCGGATAAATTGAAACCATCAGAAGTTCTCTTGATGGGAACTCTATCATTTTGCCAGTTTTTAACAAGGGAATTATTTGCAGAATAAAAACTTTTTTTATTCTGAGAATTTAACGAACCTACACTTATAGAATTATCAACTAAAGATAATAGATTAAAACTATTCTTTCCACTGTTGCCGGCTCCAATATATATTCTGGTTCCCTTTGATGAAATTGAATCTAATCCATCTATAAAATCAATTGTCGGGCCAATTTTTATGGAATCAGTTTTCCCATTATATAAAGATTTATTCGGATGTTTGATTAAATAATCTTTTATTTCTCTAACTTTTGATGACAAATTTTCTGCAGTGACATTTATTCCGGTCTGATATGAAAACTTTTGAAATGAAATTGGAATTCCCATTGAAATATTCATTGCATCATATTTTTTACCATTTTTTATATCATTTAATAACGGTTTTATTATGTTTTTACGGTTATCAGATTCGTAAAAATTTTTACCGGTTGGAACATTTATCTTTTTAATATTTGAATCCGGCAGCCCGTTTTCTATAATTTTACTAACGACAAAACCATGCGGAACATCAGGTATAACATCATAATCTATACAAACATTTGTATTTTTAAAATTATCTAAAATAACAATATTTTTTGTTTTTTGAGTAATACAACTATCCGGAATAATTCTATCTACACACTTTACAACAGGCTTTGTACACTGTTTAGGAGTCAAAGCCAGTAAGTATGAAAAAATTAATCCGTTTCTTATATGTTTTAATTTCATTTTGTACCTTTATTATCAAAAACAACTAAAATTATTTTTTGCTAATACTCTAAATAACCTATATTTCTCCTACATATATTAAGATTTGTAAATAAATGTCGTCTAAAATTTTGACTTGGCAAAAAAAATTATTAAATAAAAATTGAAAGGTTTGTATAAAAGAGGTTTGATGTATGGCAGGAATCGTAAATTTTCTAGCAAATATGCTGGCACCGGCAAAAACAACAATGGTTGCAGCTCCGGTAAGAACAAATGTAACACATGAAGCAATGAATCCTAATGCTAATCCGTTTGTAACGGTAAAAGGTTCTAATCCTTTTGCGAACTATGCTAAAAATAAACCGGTAACAGGAGGATATTTTGCAGGATATTACAACAATAAACCGAATATTGTCGGTCAAAGGTTATTCGTAGAAGTTTAACTAACACTATTTATACGTTTTTTTAGTCTCTCTTGAAAGGTGTTGTGTGTGTTGATTAAAGAAAAAGAAAAACAGAAAAACGTGAGTCTTCCCAACAAAAAGGAAAGGCTCATTTTAATGTCTGCACTTCTTCTAATGCTTGGCATATTTCTTCTGCTGACGGTGTACCGGAAAGTACAACAGACCTGTACAATCCTGGCTGCGGTGCCCACATTTCTTGTCCATGCGAATAAAATACTGCTACTGTTGGGATATTAAGAGCATTACCCAGATGCATTGTCCCAGTATCAACAGAAACTAATACTTCTGAAAGTTTTAAAATATTTGCAAGTTCCGGAATTGTTGTCTTATCGGTCAAATCTATAAACTCACTGCACCCGATATCTTTTAATGATTTTACAAAATCACGTTGAACTTCACCACGACCTAATATTACAGGAACTTTACCCGATTCATTAATTTTCTTGATTAATTCAACCATAATCTCTACCGGCATATCTTTAGGTTTAAATTTACTTGTTGCTGCAATTGGTATTATCCTTTTATCAAGAGATTTTATTTCTTTTATAACTTCCGTATCAAGTTCAGGAAGTTCATAAACGATTGGCAAATCTAAAACCGCTTTTCCGGTTAAAGATTCTATTAGCCCCGTTGCAATATCTTTTTTGTGTTCATAAGTATTTCTTTTATACTTTTCCTTTGTTGAAATAATTTTAGTTAACATTCCATGAGGCTCTGTCATAATATGTTTTGCATTTAGAAGTTTGGAAATAATTAAATTTCTATCATTTGAATACAAAACAAATGATGCAAAAACATGTTTATATGGGAAATTCCAAACAAATTTTAAAATACCAAATAGATTATTGTCACGTTTTTTATCAAAAACAACAACATCATCTACACCTTTTTGATATTTTGCAACATCGGCAAATTGAGGCTGCACAACAAATATAACTTTTGCTTCCGGATAAAATAACTTGATATTCTGAACAAGCGTATTATTTAATAGAATATCTCCGATAAAAGCTGTATTGAAAATTAGAAAAATCTTTTCATTTAACTCTTTACGAAATTTCATCTTAAAACCTAAAAGAGTCAACACTTTCCATTTATCTTTATTTCGATATTCATTTTTTATATTGAATATTTGAGATAAAATTTTTATATTCTTTTTAGGATTTTTTGATTTATTAAACTTTTCTGTTTCTTCAAGATAAACATCTGTTAATCTTGCATAGTACCACCATTTTTCACAAAAAGCGTTTTCACATCCTTTTACATCGGGTTTAGGGCCGGTAAGATGAACAATTACAGGGTTTTGTTTTGCTTCTTCATAATTAATTAAGTCACTTCCCTCATACTGGTTATAATAATTTCTCCACCAGGTATCCATAAAATTATACTTCTGATGTAAATCTATCTTTTTCTCATCTATAACTTTATTCAAGCTGTCTTGGTCACAAAATTTTATGATTTTTTTATTTTGAATAGCGTATTCTTTAATTTTTTCAAATAAATTATCTTTTCTGAATTGCTTACAATTAATCAAAAGAACACCGGAATTGAAATATGAATCGCTTTTCATATCTAAACGTTTTACATACTGCTTTACGCCCCAAACATCTTTTACAGCAGCAACGTAATTATCTTTCATACTCATTTCAAAAAGTTCTTTTAAGGAACCGTTTACAAGAGTATCACAATCTAAATACAAAACCCTGTCTAAATCAGGGCACATATCCGGAATTTTTATTCTAAACCAGGCCTGAACAGTAACCCACTTTGACATGGGGAAATCTTTAAACTCCGATTCATTCATTTTAATATAACGAATTGAACATTTATGCATAGAAACCAGACTTTTTAATTTTTCTTTGCTTTTGTCAGTCAATGATGAATAAAGAATCAAAAATTCTATATCAGAATCAAGGTTATTTTGTATCGCACTGAACATTGATACAACTGTCATATTTATATAACCGTCATCAGGTGCGTAAGCAATAGTCAATTTTGTCATAAAACGCCTCAATTCTTAAACTTATTCATTTTCTTCTAATATATTGATAAAACGCGGATATAACTCTGATAACTTATCAATAGCATCATCAACAGAACCGCCGTACTTGGTTGTTTTATTAATTTTACATAAACCGGAGCACTGAGTATCTTCTACATAATTAATAGACTCCTCATACCCTTTAACAGAACGAATTTTGGTATAATTAAGAACAGCCATTACCCAGAACCATATATCATCGTGAGTAGGAACAAGTTCTGTATATTTTTTCACATCAAAAACGTCAGGATGAAGAGCTCTTGGCGGGTACAAAACTCCACCGTAGCCTATTTGTCTTATAAAATAAGAAGATTCTTTAAACGTTGTAAAATAGAGTTTGCGCATTGAAACATCTTGAATTTTATCATTTTTAATTTTTACAAGCCCGCATCTATGAGCGTGTATATCAGATGGATGTTTTAAATAAGACGCATATAAAGTTTCTATTGTATCTTCTGCATAGTATAAATCATCATCAAATGTAATGATAATATCATTTGGATATTCTCTTAAAGCCGGAATAAGTTTTTTATAAGAACGTATATCTTCGCACCATTTTATTGACAAACCGTATTGTTCCAAATTTGTAAGGTTTTCAGGAAGTTTTTTATCCGGAAACTGTTCTTCTGCCAACCATAAAATAACTTCATCAGGTTTTAACGTCTGGGTTAAAAGAGTTGATATAGTTTTATAAACTGTGTCAATTCGTCCCGGAAAGGAAGTTAAAGAAGCAATGATTTTTGTATTACGTTTTTGTGTTGTAAGACCATAATCCTTTACTGTCGGACAATTGAATTCCGTTTTATACTTAAACTTAATTTGAATCCCGCATAATAAACATATTATATGGTTATCAATTTTTCTTATTGAAAAAATATTTTTTAAAAAACTCATGCTCAACTCCATCAGTAAATTATTTATTGATGAATTGATTATACCACAACAGACACAACTATCCAATAAAATAATAAAAAATCAGATTATAATTTGGGGTCGCCATATAAAAGTTTCAGAGCCTCAATAACTTTTGGCATTTGACATACAAAAGAGTAGTGACCTTTAGAAATGGAACAGCTCGAACAATCCCCATTTAAACGATAACATTCGATTGCCTGCTCAGTCCAATTTTGAGTTATAGACTCTGACAATTCTCCATTTGTTTGAGGATAGAATGCTTCTCCTGTCATTTTTCCTCCTACACTATCTCCAATCATATTATTAACTGATTTCAGACAAAAGACATCCCTTATTTATATGAGATTGTAAAATTTAGGAAAATTTATCGGGTAGTGTAACTAAATTATACTTGATAAATAAACTAATTGATTATAGAAATAATTTCATGTATCATAGTTATATAATAGTTTAGGAGTACAAAATGACTTTAAGAAACGAACGCGTAAGAAAAGAATTAATGAGAGAAATTTCTGATATTTTAAGACGTGAAGTCAGAGGGTTAGAAGGTGTTGTATCAATCGTGGATGTAGAAGTTTCTCACGATAATTCGTTTGCAAAAGTTATTTACAGTGTACTGGGTTCTGAAGAACAGATTGAAAAATCCAAAGAAGTTATCGAAAAAAGCACCCCGAAAATCAGATACGAAGTAGGACGCAGAATCCGTTTGAGATTGACTCCTGAACTTAGATTTGTTTATTCAAATGGACTTGAAGAAGGTTCAAGGGTTACTGAACTTATCAATAAAATTTCGAGAGGCGAAATTTAGCCAATGTTTGGATTCTTAAATATTTATAAGCCTAAAGGTATAACATCACATGATGTAATATCCTATCTCCGCCGTGTTACAAAGATAAAACAAATCGGACATACCGGCACGCTTGACCCTTTTGCTGAAGG
>CALUXV010000034.1 GCA_944324835.1 Candidatus Gastranaerophilales bacterium | reverse complement strand
CTGTATTTAAGACTTCGTCAAAACTTTGTTCGGCATTTCTGATTAGACCTTCTCTAATATTTGATTTAATCATTTCATGGCGTTTTTTATTTTGTTGATAATGATGTTCAGTTAGTGCATCTGCTATAGAGTCTTCGTTTTGAAGCTGCATAAGCAGTTCAGGAAGGGTATTTGGCAGATTCATCACTTTTTTAACGTAAGTAGAACGTTCCATACTTGCCAGGTAGTTCATTTTTAAATCGTGTCTTGGGGCAAGCATTTCAGAGCGCATTTGATTAACAAGGCTTTCTGCTTGTTTAGTTACATTTGATTCAGTAGTTTGATTTACGTTGACAGAACTTGATTGTTCGGTTTTATGAGTTTGAATCTTTTCCTGTTTCAGCTGTCGTTGTATTAAAAGTTTTCTCAGATACAGAGGGTCCATAATATTATTATTACTGGATTTTTCTAATAATGCAACAAAAATGATAAAAAATCGTCTATCTTATAGAGAGTAATTTTCATTAGTGTGTATAAGTATGAGGAGATTAGATGATGGAAATGAATTCTGTATTGCGTTTTCAGGAAGAAGAAAACGTTAAAACTTTTTCTTCAATTGCAATAGATGATGATATTTTACAGATGTACTTAAAAGATGTTGGTAAAACAAGAATGATAAGCCATAAGGAGGAGTTGCGTCTTGCAAAGTTAATTTCGGAAGGGAATAGTGAAGAATCTGAGCAGGCAAAGAAAAAATTGGTAAATGCAAATTTAAGACTTGTTATAAGTATTGCAAAACGTTATATAGGTCAGGGTGTATTATTTATGGATTTGGTTCAGGAAGGTTCATTAGGACTTATTAAAGCTGCGGAAAAATTTGATTATACAAAAAAGTTCCGGTTTTCAACTTACGCTACCTGGTGGATAAGACAAACGATTACAAGGGCAATTGCAAACAATTCAAAAACTATTAGAATACCAGTACATATGATAGATAAGATACGTATTTATAAAAAAGAGTTTGCTCGTTTGAATTTTGAGTTAGGACGTGAGCCGACGGATAATGAGTTGATAAAAGCATTAAAAATATCAAAGAAAAAGCTTTATTCAATAAAAAAAGCAATAATAGCTGAACCGATAAGTCTTGAAACGCCGGTTACTGATGATTTAACAATACAGGATTATATTGAAGATGATTCCTGTAGGACTCCGGAGTGTTATACGGAGACAATATCAATGAGTAAGGATGTAGAAGAATTATTAGAGTTTTTAGATGAAAGGGAAAAAAATATAATAATCAAGCGTTTTGGAATAAACCAGCAAGAATGCCAGACATTAGAACAATTAGGTAATTCTATGGGGTTTTCTAAAGAACGTATAAGGCAGTTAGAGGGTGTAGCGTTGCGAAAATTAAGAAATAATAGTGCTTGTAAAGAAAGTAAGGAATATTTAAATTGTTAAAATAATTGGACAAAAAAAAGGATGCACAAGCATCCTAAAAATCCAACTATCACAAATCAATTTATATATTATAATGGTTTATTCCATAAAGATTCTGCGAATTTGCTTTGTGCTTGAGCATCAACAGACAAAGCAACATTATTTGGAGTAAAAATGAATACCATTTCACCAACTTTTTGAGCGGTACCGTTTAATGCGTGAGCAGCGCCGCAAACAAAATCAATTGTTCTTTGAGATTGGTCTTTGTCTAAAAGGTGAAGATTTAAAACAACAGTTTTTTTATCTTTCAAATGTTTAACCATTTGACCTGCTTCACCAAAAGAACGAGGCTCAACTATCATTACTTCGTAACCTCTGTAATTTGGATGATTTACAACCTTCATTTCTCTGGAACTTTCAGTTCTTGTAGAGTATTCAGGTTTAGTAACTCTTAAAGCGTTACCGTCTTCTACGTATTCTTCATCGCTTGCAAAATCAAAAGCGTCTTCATCTTCATCTCTAGTCAATCCTTGAGTTAAAAAATCAACTATCCCGCTTAATTTTTCTGTTATTGTCATCTTTCCTCCGATTATTTAAATAATATTCTTCCTAAACGTATCATAGTAGCACCGTTCGCTACAGCTCTCAGGTAATCATCGCTCATACCCATTGATAATTCCTGCAGGTTCAAATTATATTTCTTGTTTAATTCTGTTTTGATTTGTAAAGCCTCATTAAATACTTTGTCGAGTTCTTCATCTGACGCCCCTAAAGGTGCCATACACATAAACCCATTGACTGCAAGGTTTTCCAGATTTAGGATTTCTTCAAAATTATCATAAAGCTCTCTCTTACTAAATCCAAACTTCTGGACCTCTTGAGAAATGTTTATTTCTAACAAGACTTTTTGAACCTTATTCAATTTTTTAGCGGATTCAGATATAACTTTTGCAAGTTTCATTGAATCTACTGATTGAATATAATCAAAATACTTTACTACTTTTTCTGCTTTATTAGTTTGTAAATGCCCGATAAAATGAAATCTGGAGTTTTTACGAATCTCTTCAGGCAAATTGCAAATTTTTTCAATTGCATCATTTGCTCTTGATTCCCCAAAATCTCTTAAACCGGCATTATAAGCGTCTAATATAGCATCTATACCGAAGTATTTTGTTACAGCAATTATATTTGGTGTATAAGGTACGATTGTTTTTTTTACACGTAGAAGATTCTCTTTAACACTTGAAACAGTCATATAATATCTCCTCTACATTTTAAAATTATATCTTATCAGTATTAATAAGACAAATATTCAATTGTAAAAGTTTTTCCTCCTTTCCTGGATTTCCTGAAACCCATGAATTTACATGAGATTCAGCATGTTTTAAAATATTAAGTTTTATTAAATTTTATTGTTTTGTTAAGTTCTTGACAAGATTTCTTTGTATTATCTTAAGCAAAAAGCATGCTTTTATTCAAAATATTATTGACCTAAGTATGCAATTGTTTCAAGAATTGAACTAGCTGTAGAAAATACTCTGGAATTCATCTGAATTGCACGCTGGGCAATAATCATATTTGATAATTCTGTTGCCATGTCTACATTTGAACCTTCAAGTCCTCCGGTTTTGATTGAACCGAAACCATTAGCATTTGACATCCCATAAGCAAATTCTCCTGCGTTAGGGCCGATAGACCACATATTATCTGTTTCTGCAACTAAACCGGCATCGTTAATAACAGTACCAAGCTGTAATACCATATTAGCCGGAACATAACTTGTACCGCTCATATCTATATCGGTGCCTTCAAGACCTGATGCTGTTATGATAACTTTATCTGCAGTTGTATATTCCCACATTGCACGGCCGTTATCATCAAATGTTACCGTTAGTTGTGAACCATCGTTGTATTCTGCAGTCAGAACACCTGATTCGGAAACAGACCAGCCGATTCTTTTGATTGAATCAGCGCTATTATAAGAATCGCTTATTACGGCTGATTGGTTCATGTCATTACTGTAAAATAAAGTTTGACCATCTACAGCCGCTTCAAGTGCATCTGAAAAACCTGTTTCTGACAAAAAGTTTGAAGTTTGTCCTTGATCGGCTACAGTTACATCTTCACCAAGGTTATTTTCTAATTGTAATCCTCCGTCAATTACCGCAAATTGTAAGTCTCCATAGCCTTGTGCATTGAATGAGTTATTAATACTGTTTACAAATTCTTCAAGAGTACTGTTTAAATCTCCTTCGCCTATTGTATATGAAACTTGGGCTTGAACGTTTCTTACGGTAAGATTCCCTGTTGTTGGAAATTCTTCACTTTGAAGTTTTATATATGTACCGTCTGTCCCTTTATATATGATGTCTGTAGGAGAAACTTCAGCGTATAAATCTATTAAGTTATTTCTGTCTTCTGTTGTTAACGCAGCCATATCCATACGGTTATATGTAACCGTACCTCCGCCGCCGCCCGGGTTATAAGTATATTGTTGGCCTGGATTTACTTCTGTAAAGTTTGCAGCTGCTGCATTTTGAGATGTTCCGCCTATATTGAATATAAAGGTTCCTGAATTTATACCGCCTGCAAGTGCGTTTAACTCACGTACAGTTTTTTCTGAAATTTCATCACGTGCTGTTCCCATAACAGAAACATTCAATATTGATGGAACTTTAACAGTTACATCAGAAGAACGTGCAGCATATTCATTTGTGGTACCAACAACTTTGTATCCTGCAGCAGTAACAAGGTTCCCGTCAGAGTCAAGAGTAAAATGGCCGTCTCTTGTTAAATATTGAATTCCGCTGCCATCTTGTACAACAAAATAACCGTTGCCGGAAATCATTAAATCAGAATTATAACCTGTTTGTTGGAAAGAGCCGGAACTAAAGTCCCTTGAAATTGAGGCAACTTGTGTACCTAAACCGATTTGTCTAGGGTTAGTACCACCGCCGGTTCTGGTTGCTGCGGAACCTGATGATAGTGTATTTGAAAATAACGTTGAAAAAGTAACGTTTGCAGATTTAAATGCAGTTGTATTAATGTTTGCAACGTTGTTTGCAATTACATCAATCTGCGTTTGCCCCGCATCTAATCCGGTTTTTGATGTGTAAAGTGCCTGACTCATTTCTCTCTCCTCTAATTTATATTGTCTAGTATTATGTTATATTCTGATTTATTATGTATTATTTGTTTTATTATCTTCTTCTGTGGCTCCAGCGGCTGTATTTGTATCATCAGATGGTGTTTCTGTAGTTTCACCGCCTGCTGCAGAGCCTGGTTCTCGAACATTTTGAACGTAAGCAATTGAATAATATTTTCCGTTAACCATTATTTTGCCTTCGCCGCCATCGAATGTTGCTTCTGTTACAACCCCTGAAATGACTTTTGTCGGGTCTTCAGGGTCTGTTACAACATCAACTTCTTTTCCGATAAGTGATAATGTTTGGCTAATGCCGCTATTTTGTGCAACACCGTTGATTAACGAATTCATTGATTCTGTTAGACCTTGTAAGCCTTCATTCATTTGTGTCATTTGTTCTAATGATGAATATTGTGCCAGTTGTGACAGCCATTCCTGGTTATCCATTGGCTGGGTTGGGTCTTGATTTTTCATCTGCTGCAGCATAAGGTTTAGAAACATGTCTTTATCGGTTGTTTCTGTTGTTGTTTGTGTCGCAGCATTTGAAGTGTTCCAGGTTGTCTGGTTTTCCATTGATTGTATTTCATTGTATACATTTGAAAGTGTCATTTTTCTTCCTCTACCCTCTTTTATTCTTTATCCTGCTCATCCTTAGAATCTAAAAACATTTCTTCAAATTTATTATCTTCTTTATTCTGATGTTTTTGTTGATCTTCAGGATTTTGTTTATTAGAATCTGAACTTTCTTGCTCTGTGTAATCCATTTGAGCATTATTTTCAGAATGCGATACTTTTACTGATACGTCATTAACGTGTACTCCTTGAGCGGATAAAGTATCTTTTAATTGTGTTAAATTTGAATCAAGTAAATCTTTTACATGTTGTGATGCAACAGAAAATTCTGCAACCATACCGTTGTCGGTGTTAGTTAACTGTACCTGAACTTTTCCTAATGATTCCGGATTTAGAACCATAGTAAGTTTGGTATTGTTTGTGCTGTTTAATGCTTGAAGTTTAGAATGAATTTGAGCAATAATATCATCTTTTGTGATATTTGCATTTTGTGCAGAAGATGCTGTTGTTTGGCTTAATGAAACAGTGGAGTTAATGCCAGACATTGATGAAACTTTTCCTGATGTGTCAGCTGCGACATGAATATTTTTTGTATGCGTAGTATTAACATCAATATCTGCATCAACAATATCATCAAAATTTGAATCCTGATTTTGTTCTTCTTGAGTTTGTTTCATATTTTCTTTTTTATCAGAATTCCCAAATGTATTATGTTCTGATGTCGAACTTTCTTCTGAGGTATTTGTTTCTACATCGTTAATTATAGTATTAGAATCTTCTGTATCAGTGCTGTTATTAGTTATTTCTTCAGAATCAGTGATATCACTATTGGCGATTAAATCTTCAGTTATTTCTGTAACATCTTCGGATACGGTATTATTATTTATATCTGAATTAGTATTCAATTCATCATTAATAATTTCTGTATCTTGAATATTGAAATCTTTTGCCGAGTCTTCTAATGAGGCTTTATCCATTGCATATTTTACAGCTTGTTCTGTTGAATTCATAACAGTATTTTCTTCAACTGCTGCAGTTGTACCAGAACCGGTTGTTGTATTTGAAAATTCTTCGATTGTAATATTCAATTCATCAACCATTTCTTGTGAAATTAAATCTTTACTGTTATTGCCGGATTCTGTTTGAATATTGTTATCAACTGTCAAATCTTTAGAAACAGAAATATTAACTGTTTCAGTATCTGCCGGCTGGTTTAATTGAATTGTTTGGTTCTGTGTATTTGTTTGAGTATCTGCAGCAACAATTGCTTGAGCAGATATATTTATACTTTCTGTATTTGTTTTGTTGTTTACAATATCATTAGAATAATTGTCTGTGCTATCAGAAATATTTGTCAAATCTTCGGAAATAACAGTATCGGTATTTTCTGTTTCCGTATCAATTGAAATAGTATCTGAAACATTTTCAGTTATGGAACTTTCTTCATCAAAAGTATTTAATGCAGAACTTAAATACGTATATTTAGAAACTACATCAGAAACATCAGAAGTTATGTCGTTTGTTTCTACATCATTTTCACTTTCTGTAGCTTCCGGATTCAGATTGTCTGAGTCATTTGTAATCTCTTGATTATCCGTATCGGATACATCTTGTGTATCATTCTGATATTCTGTAGTATCTTTGGAATCATTATTTTTTGAAGGCTTTTCTTGTGTATTTGTTGTTGAATCAGTCACACTGTTTTTGTTTTCATTGGATGTATTTATATTTTCCTGCTCAGTTGAATTTTGTGTATTATTTGATTCTTGTTCATATTTGTTGTTGTTTGTTTGATTAAAGTTAGTATTATTAGTGTCTTTTGATGTTGAAACAGTATTTTTTTCTGTAGAATAAGAGTCATTTAAATTTGAATTAACGTTGGTTTCTGATGTATTAAATTTAGTTGTTTGTGTGTCATAAGCTTTTGTTGCAGTATCAAGAGCAGATGCAAATTGATTAGCAGAAGCATCTGTATAGCTGCTGTTTGTAGCCGGAGCTATTAAATTTAATAATGAATCTGTATTTCTTGTTACTTGTTGTGCCATCTAGCTAACCTTGTATCTTGTTGTAACTATATCATCAATTTCTTTTGCTGCTTTAACTTCAAATTCTTTGTAGTAAGCTTTTTCTTGTTTTTCTTTTAATTTTTCAAGTACCTTAACTTTTTTATAAGCTTCTTGTACTTCCAATTGTTTAGCTTTGAGAATTACTCTTGTATTTTGGATTACTCTTAATTGTTTTTTTACTTCGTTTCCGACTTTCATTAGAAAACCGTTACTTCCTGTAATTGTTGTTATATCAAGAGTGGTTTCATTACATATACTTTCTAAAGAGGTTATAGCCTGTGCTTCTTGTGCATGAAGGAATTCCAGTTCTTCAATTTGAGTATTTAATTTTTTAACAATACTTGCCATTTCCTGCTGTTTTTGTTCCAGTTCCTTCTGTCTCATATCGAGTACAGCTTGCAGGCGAAAAGCGAATTTTTTCAAACTTTAACCTCTCTCCGGTAATATAATGCATCACCATAGTTAATTTACCTCATTTAAGGTATTAGCTACATCATACGCACGGTGGATATTTCTTTAAAATGATTAAAGTTATATTTTGAGAATGATTTTAATTATATTTTTTTATAATTAATGATGTGTTAATTCCGCCAAAAGCAAAGTTATTAGTCATAATATATTCTGTATCAATTTTTCTGCCGGAATTTACAATATAATCTAAATTCCCGCATTCAGGGTCAATGTTTTTAAGGTTAAGATTTGGAGAGAACCAGTTGTTGTTCATCATCTCTATTGAAAGTATTGCCTCAATAGCTCCGCATGCACCAAGAGTGTGTCCTGTATAACTTTTTATAGTACTAATAGGAATTTGCCGTTTAAAAGCTCCTTCTGTTGCGTTTGTTTCTGCAATATCACCGTTTTTTGTTCCTGTACCGTGTGCGTTTACATATCCTATATCATTAGATGAAATATTTGCATTTTCTATTGCTTTTTCCATCACAATTTGCATTGTTTCAGAATTTGGACTTGTAATATGGTTTCCGTCTGTATTAGTTGCAAAACCGACTATTTCTGCATAAATTTTTGCTCCTCGTGCTTTTGCGTGTTCATATTCTTCAAGAATTAATGTTCCGGCACCTTCTCCTATAACTAATCCGTCACGGTCTTTGTCAAACGGTGACGGTGTTAAATCAGGAGTATCATTCTTTTGACTTGTTGCATATAAAGTATCAAATACCCCGATATGTGAAGCGCATAATTCTTCTGCGCCGCCGACAATCATAATATCTTGCATTCCGTATTTTATAGATTCATAGCCCATACCAATACTTAAAGAACCTGATGTACAAGCGGTTGAAGAGGTTAAAAATCTGCCTTTTGTCTTGAAATAAAGAGAAATATTTACTCCTGCGGTATGTGACATCATTTTTATGTATGAACCGGAATTCAAGCCCTTGAGTTCTTTCCCGAATTCTACAGCATAAAAATCTTTTATAGTTCCCATTGAACCGCTTGAAGAACCGTAAGCAACACCAGTCTGCCCGTTAGAGATGATTTCATTCCCGAGTAATCCGGCATCTTTCAGGGCTTCTTCTGAAACGGCAACAGCCATAACAGATACAGGCCCCATTGTGCGTGTAACTTTTCTTGTGAAGTGTTCAGGAATTTGAAACCCGTTTACTTTTGTGACAAGTCTTGTGTGCATATTTTTAATTTCGTCAAGAACATTCCAGGTTTCAACACAGTTTTTATATGTTTTAAGTCTTTCAAAGGCTGAATTTACGCTGCATCCTAATGGACTTGCAAGACTCATACCTGTAACAACAACTCTTCTCATTAAGCCATTCCTCCGTTGACGGAAATAACCTGTCCTGTTATGTATGATGCACTTTCACTCATTAAAAATTTTATTACAGCTGCGACTTCTTCCGGTTTTCCGAAACGTTTCATCGGAATCATATTTATAACCTGCTCTTTAGGTAAATCAATTGTCATATCAGATTCAATAACCCCCGGAGCAACACAATTTACGGTTATTCCCCGTTTTGCAACTTCAAGACTTAAAGCTTTAACAGCACCTATAATACCGGCTTTTGAAGCACTGTAATTCATTTGTCCTCGATTCCCTGTTATACCTGATACAGAAGATAGCGCAATGATTCTGTTTTTCTTTTTGCTCTGAATAATCGGCATAATAAGAGGTTTTATAACATTATAAAAACCGTTAAGATTTGTATTTATGACAGAATCCCATTCGTTATCTTCCATTGCCGGAAGAACGTTATCTTTAGCAATGCCTGCATTAAGGACAACGCCATAATATACTCCGTTTTTTTCAATATCATCAAGTAAAACTCTTTTTGTTTCTTCTCTATTTGAGATATCAAATTGTAAAATTCTGGAATTTTGCCCGATTTCTTGTTGGACTTCTTTTGCTTTATCAATATTTTTGTTGCAATGGAGTACTACATTATAACCGTTTTGCGCAAGAAGAATTGCTGCAGCTCTGCCTATACCTCTGCTTGAACCTGTTATAAGGACTTCTTTATTATTATTTTTCTCCATTTTCAATCAATCCTTTCGCATTATCATCTTGATAAACATTTAAAGTTGCACTTGCACATTCTTCTTTTTTACTGTTATAGATGAAACATTCAAAAGATACAATGCCGTTATTATCAAATATTTCAACCGCTTTTATTATATAAGTTTCGTCAAGATGAAAGTAATCGGTTGCATTATTATATAATCTTGTACCTAAAAGAAATCCGATTTTAGGTTCTTCATTGTTTTTATAAAAAGAATATGCAGCAATTGTTTGTGCCATAAATTCTATTCCGGCAAGAGAAGAAACTCCGTTGATACTTTTATCAAAGAATATCATATCATCTTTAATTTTAACTTCTCCAATAACGTATTTATTTTCAAGGTCAATTTCAACTACCCTGTCAATTAAAATCATCGGCTTATCGTGTGGAAGGATTTGTTCAAGAGTTCTATTCATTATTCCCTCCAAGAATCATAATAGCGTTTGCACCGCCGAAACCAAATGCGTTTGTCATACATATATTTGTTTTTTCAGGCGGGTTTGTCAGGTTTAACAAAGGAATTTTGTCATCGTATTCGCCGTCATATATATGCGGATAATATCCGCCGTTTTCTATTAATGCACAGCAAAGAGCTGTTTCTACACTGCCTGCAGCACCGAGACAATGCCCTGTCAAAGGTTTTGTAGAAGAAGAGTATGTGTTTTTGAAAAAGTGCTGTACGGCATTCCCTTCCGACAAATCGTTTGCAATAGTCCCTGTACCGTGCAGATTGATATAATCAACATCTTCCGGTTTTATTCCTGCATTTTTAAGAGCAATTTCTATCGCTCGTATTCCTTCTTTACCTTCAGGGTCAGGAGTTGTGGAGTGGTATGTATCTGTTGTTTCTCCTATTCCTAATATATTTATACCTTTTGAATCTTTTTCTACCGTAAATATAGCAGCTCCTTCTCCGATATTTATTCCTGAACGGTTTTTACTGAAAGGATTAGTTTTTTTGTCTGAAAGAACTTCAAGAGAAGTAAATCCAAATAACGGTACTTTTGATAAGGTATCACTTCCCGCAACAATTACCGCATCAGAAAAACCGCTTTTTATGAGGTTATCTGCTATTGCAAAAGCTTTGATTCCGGAGGTGCAGGCTGTTGATACTCCTGCTGCATAACCTGTTAGTCCGAGGTATTCTTTTAAAAACATTGCAGGGTTTCCAATCTCGGAATGTGTTTTGTTTCCTGTAATCTCGTATTCGTCAACACCTGTATTTGTTGTTGCAACAATAATTCCAACACGATTTCTGCCGTATTTGTTTATCAACGAATCAATATATTCTTTTAAAGGAAGGTAGACTTCTACTAAAATTCTATTGCATTTTAAGTTGTAATCGGGGTTTTCTATTTTTATGTTATTGTCTTTAACTTCGCCGACACAAAGAGTTTTTCCTTTAACAATATCTTGCCGGAAAGAAAATCTATCGCAGACTCCTTTTATGGCATTTTCATAAACTTCATTTATATTTCTGCCTATATTACAAATGCAGTTGTATTTTGTGATACTTGTATTCATAACCTCTCTTTTGTACTATCATAATAACATGAAAAAGTTTAATATTGAAAAGTATTGTATTATTAAGCCTGATGAAGCGGACGTTTCTTTTTTGCCGATGCTTGTAAGGCGGAAATTGAGTCAAATTGATAAAATAGTTTTTTCTATTTTGAATAAACTTTATGATGAAAAAATAGATAATATTATTTTTTCATCCAGATATGGGGAGTTTGACAGACTAAATGAGATTATATCTCAATATCAAACAGATAATATGGTATCCCCGATAAAATTTTCTGCATCTGTTCACAACTATGCACCTGCTGCTTTTTCTCAGATGAAAAAGGTTACAAATGCATATAATGCAATATCTGCCGGCGATGAATCACTTGAAACAGGTATTTGCACTGCAATAATACAACCGGACACAAGAACCTGCCTTTGCTATGCTGATGATATCGGGATAGGGCTTGTTATTGATACTAAAAATTCAGGATATGAATTTATTCAAGGTGAAAAACAAAAAGGGAATATAGAAGAATTTATAGAATTTATGAATGATGAAAAAGATATCTGGGCAAATACTTTAGGAAAGTTAAGAAAAGTATGATTAAATTAATCCGTTCAGCTTTAGTTTTATTCTGTTTTGCTTTCTTTGGAATAGGGGCATTAATAATCAGTTTTGTTATCTTTCCTTTTATAAAATTATTTGTTCCTAAAAAGAATCAAAAAAATTGTTTTGCATTTGTAATCAGAAAATCATGGAGATTTTTCATCCGAATGATAGAATCTCTAAAAATTATTAAAGTGAATATTAAAGATGAGCAGAAATTAAAAAGTACCAAAAACAAAATTATTGTTGCAACACACCCAAGTTTTATAGATATTGTAATTTTAATAGGGCTTATACCAAAATCTGTATGCTTTGCCAAAAAAGAACTGATGAATAATTTTTGGATGAAGAATATCATCAAGAATATTTATATTTCAAGCGGGCTTGAGTTTGAAGAGATGAAAAATATTACAAAAGAATATCTGGACAACGGTTATAACATAATAATTTTCCCGATGGGAAAACGCCATAAAAAAGATGAATACCCAAAAATCAGAAGAGGAGCTGCTGTTGTTGCACTAAATGCAAATAAAAATATTGTTCCTATTAGAATGTATACAGACTATGATTTTTTGCAGATAGGACAATCCATATGTGATGCAGGTGATAAAATCATAAATTATTACATTGAGCCAATGGAAGAAATTAACATTCAGGATTATGTTACTCCGGACGAAATCGAAACCAAAAAGAATATAACAACCTCTGTTGCAAACGCACTCTATTCATGAGTTGAATAAATGTTTTTTTTATTGTATAACCATAATTATGGAATTGAAAGAAGAAATAAAAGATTTAATTATTCAATCTTTGGCTTTAGAAGATATTACGCCGGATGATATTAAAGACGATGAACCGTTGTTTAACGATGGACTTGGTCTTGATTCTATTGATGCTCTGGAAATCGGTATGGCATTACAGAAAAAATATAATCTGGAAATAGGTTCTGACAAAGAAGAAAATTCCAAACATTTTTATTCAATAAATACATTAGCAGATTTTGTGGAGTCAAAAATAAATGCCTGAATTAACATCTGATGATATTTTTAAAATTTTAAAAGGAATACTTGTAGATGATTTCGAAGTAGTTCCTGAAAATATTGTGTATGACGCAAATTTATTTGAAGATTTAGATTTAGACAGCGTTGATGCTGTTGATTTGGCTGTAAGACTTCAGCAGTATACGCATAAAAAAATATCACCGGAAAATTTTAAACAAATTAAAACGATTGGTGATGTTGTTCAAGCTATAGAAAATTTATTACAAGAGTAAATTGTAAAAATGAAAAAAATAAAGTCATTGCTGCCTATAATTTTTACTCTGGGTATTATTGGTTGTTTTTATTATACAAGACAAACATCCTTAAAACTTTATCCTGTATTAATGAATTTTGTCTTTTTTATGATATTTTTTATTTCAAGTTTTCAGGAAGAAACGGTTATCCAAAAAATTGCCCAAAAACTCGATGGTGATTTAACGGAAGAAATCACAAAATATACCAGAAATCTTACTTATATTTGGGCTGTCATAACATTTATTAATTTATTAATCTCATTTATAACATTATTTATGTCTAATAAAATATGGGCTTTATATAATGGCGTGATTTCTTATTGTATAATAGGGTTAACGTTTGCAATAGAATATCCTGTAAGGTGCTGGTATAAAAGAAAGGTTGGATTTAAATGTTAGATAATAATGATTCAATTTTTCTTATTCATAATGGCAGAAATATAACCTGCCGTGAATTTAAACAAACAGTAAAAAAGCAAATTAGTTATATAAAAACTCTTAATCCGGCAGAAGTCGTTTTGTCGGGAGATGACACTTATATATTTCTTGTTAATCTTTTCAGCTGTATTTATTTAAATATCCCAACAGTCTTGATTGGGGATAAAACACGTCTGCAATATGTAGATGGTGTATTTATCGACAAGGTTGTTGATTCAACAGAAGAAACAGAGATTGGCGAAATTGATTTAGACTATACAATCAGTTTTTTAACCTCAGGTTCAACAGGTGTTCCTAAAAAAATCAATATTTCTTTGAATAATCTGATTGCAGAAGCAGAAGATATGATTGCGGCTGTTGATTTTTCAAATGTTTTACAATTTATTACGACAACAACGCTTTCACACCATTACGGATGTACGGTTTGTTTGTTTGTTCCGATATTATTAAATATTCCGATAAATACAAAACGGATTTTGTATCCGGAAGAAATATCAATGGAGAATACAGCACTCGTTTCGTCTCCGTCATTTTTAAGCAAACTTGTTAAATATTCTGTCCTGCCTCCAAATATCCCTCTGGTTATTACGTCTGCAGGGGCAAAACTTAAAGACAACGTATTTGATTATTGGAATAAATATACAAGAATAGTTGATATGTACGGTTGTACAGAGACAGGAGTTCTGGCATATAAAGATACTCCGAACCAAAATATGAAACTTCTAAAGCGGGTAGAGATTGAGAATAACATTGTAAAATGTCCGTATATGCTCTCGGATGAATTTCAATTATCAGATTCTATAGAGATATTACCTGACGGAATAAGAGTTTTGAGCCGCAGTGACCGGATTGTAAAAATTCAGGAAGAAAGAATTTCTCTTATGGAAATAGAAAAGTATTTGAACGAAATTGATGGTATAGAACAGTCATACTGTTTAAAAATAGGAGAAAAATTAGCCGCTGTCACGGTATTAACAAATGAAGGGAAAGAAAAATTAATTAAAGAAGGCTTATTTAGTTTTATAAAAAATCTGAAATCTTTGTTAAAAGAAAAAACAAGAATTGTTCCCCAGAAATGGAAATTTTTGGATGAAATCCCTTTGAATAATATGGGGAAACCGGACAATGAATATATTTGCTCCTTATTTAATATTAATTTGACTCTTCCTCTTGTTAAATCGAGACAGGATAAAGAATTAGAATTGGTATTCCTTCGTGACAGTAATTTCTTCAAAGGTCATTTTACTGACTATCCTATTGTTCCGGGAGTTGTGCAGTTATATTTTGCAAGTTTTTATATAAACCAATTATTCGGTTTAAATTTAGATATGGGACAGTTAAAGAGAATAAAGTTTTCAAACCTTATGTTTCCGGATAAAAGTATTGATTTAGTATTTACGGAAAAAGAAGATAGTATTTTGTATAAATACCAAAAAGGTGATAAAGTATATTCAAGCGGGCAGTTTCCTAAGACAAATATTTTTTTAGAGGGTAATAAATGATAAAAACGACGACATATTTAGAAGTACAGTTTTATGATTTGGATCCTATGAATATTGTCTGGCATGGGAACTATATCAAGTATCTTGAACAGGCAAGATGTGAAATGCTTGCGAAAATCGGATATTCGTACACAGATATGTATAATGACGGAGTAATGTACCCGATTGCGAAAATGGAATTTAAATATATTAAACCGTCAAAATTTGAGGATAAACTTAAAATAGTCTGCGAACTAACGGATATTGAACCGTCATTAAATATAAAATACACAATATACGATGCAAAAACAAATGAAAAACTTTTCAAAGCAAAATCAATGCAGATTTGTGTCGATAAACATTCTATGGAAAGCCTGTATGAAGCACCTGCCAGAATGAAGGAGAAAATTAAAGAGTATGAAAAATCTATGGAAAATATTAATTGTATATCTGATAACATCTAGCTGTGTATTAGCATCGGATGTTTTTAATCATCCCGCATCAGTGCAAACAATAATTAAATCAATTCCGGATTTTAAAAATGTGAATTGTGCTTTCACTCAGACAAAAACTATCCCGAATTCTCCGGCAGTGTTAAAATCAGGCGGTGATTTTGTTTTTGATAAAAATAAGGGGGTTGTATTTTATACAAAATATCCCGTAAAAATGACGACCGCTTATACTAAAAACGAGCAGGTTAATAAAATTATTAATGATGTCATAAACAAAAAATATTCTTCACTGGAAAAGAATTTTAATTTTTATTTTGTAAATAACTCTGTTTGGGAACTTGGACTTGTCCCTAAAAATCCTCAGATGAAACGTTATGTAAAAAGCCTCTATATTTCAGGCAAAACAGATATCCACACAATAGAAATCCGTAATGTTGACGGAACTGTCACAAGAATAAATTTTAAGGTAGGTTGATGAAAAGAGTTTATTTATTATTACTTGTTTTTTTTATTGGTTTATTTCTATCTATCCTGCATAAACCAACCGTTGAAACGGATATTTTAAAAGCTGTTTTGAAACCTAATACACAATCAGAAATTTTGCTTGATATTAACAAACATTCAAATTCCGATATCAACGTTATTTTTGAATCAGATACTCCAGATAATTTAAAAAAACAGTCCAACCATTTTATAAAAGAAATAAAAGAAAATAATCTCGGCGATATAATATCTTCCGACAATGCGGAATACTTATCACTTTTGAACAAACATCCAAAAGTATTTCTAACCTATAAAACAAGGAATTTGCTTTTAAACAAAGAGTATGACAAAGTTGCACAAAACAGTATGACTCTTTTATACAATCCGATAGGTATACCTCTTGTTTCTGTTGACAAAGACCCTTATCTTTTTGTAACTGATTACGTTACATCAAACTTTCACGGATATGTATTTGATAGTGATAAATTTTATTCGATACTAAAAATCCGTCCGCATGATACGGGTAAAATAATTTCTTTATCAAAAAATTACGATATTTATTTATCGGGAACTCCTGTTCATTCTTATAAAACGGCTCAAAAATCTAATTTTCAAATAAACTTATTCTGCTTTATCGCAACGATTTTTGTTATTTGGCTTTGTCATTATGTATTTAATTCTTATAAAATATTCTTTCCGATAATGCTTAGTATATTATTCGGATTTGCATCAGGATATATCGTAACAACTCTCATTTTCCACACTTTGCATGTCTTGACAATGGTATTTGCAACAACATTAATCGGAATCGGGATAGATTATTCAATACATTATTATTCACATAAAACGCATGACAAATTATTTTACAAAAATCTGACTTCTGCAATGCTTACAACCGTTATTGCTTTTTTACTCCTTTTAATCCCTAATATTCCATTATTAAACCAGATATCAGTATACACAATCGGCGGACTTATAGGTGTTTATCTTTTTGTTATAACGGTATTTCCGTATCTGCCGTTTGAATCGGGGGAAATAAGAGAAAATATACCGTTATTTAAAATTGATAAGAAAAAGTTTTATATAGTTGTTTTTTCAATCGTAATGCTCGGCAGCTTTTTCCTGAAAACGGATGACAGTATAAAAAATCTTTATAAACCAGACAAGACTTTATTCAGAGCGGAACAAATCAACCAGAAACTTACCAATCCCCAAAATAAAGATGTAAGTTTTATTGTTGTTAATTCAATAAATGAAGAAGAACAGGTAACAGATATTCTAAATAAATATAATGTTGAATATTTATGCCATACAAAATTTGTGCCGTCACCTCTCAGACAAAAAGAAAACATACGTCTGGTTAATGATTTATACAGGAATAATTTAAACAGTTATGCAGCATTTTTGACACCTGTGCAAAAACAAAATCTGATAACGCAAAATAACTCAATAATCGACTCTTTTGTTTTAAAATCGTTTTATTTGGACAGTAACAAATCGTTTATTATTGCCTACAACCTGAAAAAAGATATATTGAATAGCTTAAAGGATATCCAAATAGTTAATATTCAAAAAGATGTATCCCAAACTCTTTTCCAATGCAGAAAAAATATTGAACCGATAATTCCGTTGTTGTTTGCTGCATTATTGGGATTTTTGTATCTTTTATATAAAAGAGCGGCATTTAAAATACTTATTCCGCCGCTGTTGGGTGTTTTGATAAGTATTTCTGTATCGCAGTTATTCGGGATAAGCATAAATATTTTTACAATTCTCACAATATTTTTAATAATCGGATTTACAATTGATTATTCTATCTTCAAATCCAATGGCGGCAGACAGTCGGATATTGCGGTATTTGCGGCATGTTTATCAACCGTATTTTCATTTTTCTTACTGTCTTTCACAAGCTTTAAACTTATAAGTTCACTCGGGGTACTCCTATCTGTTGGTATCGCAGCTTCATATATTTCAAGCTGTGTATTATTTGATGATACTGAAAAAATATAATCATCAAGTTTAAAGCTGATAGAATCCGAAAGCCCTGATTTATATCTTGCTTCATAATCTGTCCAGAGCTGGTAAAATTCGATTTCTGATAATTCATTTGAGATGTTGTAATGCTCAAGGATAGATTTAAAATCCCGTTTTTTCATAAATTCGATATCAACACCTATGATATCTTTTGAAAATCCGACAAGCACGATATCTTTTGAGTGTGAAATACTAAAATTGATATCACTATTAATATATGGTTTCCCCTTTTTATCAATTTTGATATCGTAATTATTTATTCTGTAAAAATGTTTTAAGCCATAATCCAGTAAACATCTTCCTGCCGCATGCTGAATAAGTTTTTTTTCATTCTTTATTTCTTTTTGTGCAAACTTTTTTACGGTTTCAGGTTTTATATTATTAATACAAGCGTAGATTAATTTCATGCTAAAATTTTAGCATGAAGAAAAAATGGTATCAGATAAAAGAATACTCGGCCGGAACAAAGCGGCTTTTATTTACCTGGCATGTTTATAAGTTATTCGGGCGTAAACCTGTTGAATGTATTGCAAGGATTATCGGGTTTGTAACTTTGATACTGCATTCCGATATTAGAAAATATTCAAGAATTTATTTTGATACACTTTATAAATATACCAATGATAAACAGTATAAACCTTGTTTTGCGAACTATTTCAAGCATACACAGTCTTATGCTTTATCTCTCGTTGATAAAATGGAAGTGTATGCAAATACAAAAGATTTTCATTTAGCATTCGATGATTACGAACTCAAACAGGATTTATCAAAAGGCGGTGTATTTTTTATCATAACTCACACCGGAAATATTGAACTTTTGCGAAACTTTATGAAAGATAAAGACCATAAAAAAACAAATATTTTTATGCAAAAATCTCACTGCGAAAAGTTCAATAATTTTATAAATTCCCTGTCTGAAACCTTGGATATTACTGTTTATCCGGTTGAAGAAATCGGTATTGAAACAGCTCTTGATATAAAAAACAAACTCGAAAACGGTGAGATTGTTTTGATGGCAGGAGACAGGCTGTCTGCACAAAATGATAATAAATGTTATGAAACAAAACTTTTAGGGCGGAAAGTTAGCCTTCCTCTCGGGACTTTAAAATTTGCACTTATGATGGAAGCACCTATTTATCTTCTGGCATGTTTGAAAAACGATAACGGAACATTCAAAATAGAAAGCGAAAAATTTCAAAGCGATAATTCAAGAAGTGATAACCTGAATAACCTCCAAAAACAATTTGCCGATTTTCTGGAAAGAATAACTCTTTCGAAACCGTATCAGTTTTATAATTTTTATGATTTTTTCGAATAATATGATATTATATAAAAAAAGGAGTAAGTTATGAAACAATTATTATCTTGTCTATTAGTGACAATGTTTGTCTTTTCGCCGTTAACCTGTTTGGCGGAAGAAAATGTAAATTCTATAGAAGAATTAACACCTCCTCAATGGAATGATTATGTTCCGGAAAAATATCATTATCCGAAATCTTATAGTCGTGGAAGGTCTATTTCTGAATTGGTTGTTGGAATTGTACTAACCGATTTAATTTTAACAGCACCTGTGGGAATTCCAATGGTTGTTCATTCATCTACAAAATTAAAAAGTCTTGGATATAGAGAAAGAAAACAAAAATTTAATGAAGGTTTGAAAGAGGCTGAAAAAATAGAAAATATTCAAGAAAGACAAGAGTTTTA
>CALUXV010000033.1 GCA_944324835.1 Candidatus Gastranaerophilales bacterium | reverse complement strand
TAATAACCGTTTTTAGGGAAATCAAGTGTAGGTGTGTGTAGATAATTAACACCTTATATGTGATTTCTCTTTTTTTTTTATTTGTAATTTTTTGTACGATTACTTATACTTTGTTTAAAAGAATTTCTTTTGTACATTCAACAGCGGTATCGGTTATGAAATCCATATCGTTTTCTTCAATTATTAATGGCGGATTAAAGTATATTACATCACCAAGCGGTCTTAACAATACACCTTTCTCCAGTGCTTTTTTGTATATTTGATATCCAAGCCTTAATTTGCTGTCAAACGGTTCTTTGGTATTAGTATCTTTAACAAGTTCTATTGCATTTATAAGTCCGATATCTCTGATATCTCCTATATGGGGAAGTTTAGAAAATTTTTCTTTAATCATATTATTGAATATAGGTGCTTTTGTATTTACTCCCTCAATTATTTTTTCATCATTCAGTATATTTAAAACTTCTATTGCTGCGGAACATCCGAGAGGGTTGCCTGCGTATGTGTGAGAGTGCATAAATGCTTTCCCTTCAAGATAATCAGAATAAAAAGCATCGTAGATTTCCTGCGTTGTAATCGTAATTGACATTGGCATATACCCGCCGGTCAGTCCTTTAGAAATACACATAATGTCAGGGGATACTTCTGCCCAATCAAAAGCAAACATTTTCCCTGTCCGCCCAAAGCCTGTTGCTATTTCATCCGCAATTAAGTGAACGTTATATTCATTACACAATGTTCGCAATTTTTTCAAATAAACAGGAGAATAAATTTTCATGCCGGCAGAACCCTGGAGCAAAGGTTCTACAATAATTGCAGCAGTTTCGTTTCCGTATTGTTCAAAGGCTTTTTCAGTCCTTTCAAAACATTCCGCGTTACAGGTTTTATAATGTTTGCAATATGGACATCTGTAGCAGTCAGGTTTGTCAATTCTTATAACGTCTAAAAGCAGCGGTTTGTATAGTTTTGTGTACAAATCACAATCTCCGACGGCAAGTGCTGCAAGTGTTTCTCCATGATAGGCTTCTTTTAGTGCCATAAATCTGGTCTTTTGCGGGTTTCCGCTTTGTATATGGTATTGAAAACTCATTTTTAAAGCCATTTCTACAGAGGCTGAGCCGTTGTCTGCAAAATTAAACTTGCAAAGCCCCTTAGGAATTACCTCTATCAACTTTTGACACAACGTAATTGCTGTTTTATGTGAAAAATTTGCAAAAATAACATGCTCCAGTGTATCTAACTGTTTTTTTATAGCATTGGATATTCTTGGATTGCAGTGTCCCAAAAGATTACACCACCATGAACTTACAACATCTTTGTAACATTTTCCTTCAATATCATACAGGTTTATACCTTTTGCGTGGTCTATGATTATAGGCGGAAACCCTTCATAATCTTTCATTTGTGAACACGGATGCCATATATATTTTAAATCTTCTTTTTGCCAGTTATTCATAATTTTATTTCCTTAAATATTTTTTTATCTATTTTTATATCTAAATCATTTCGTTGAACCGTAGTCAATATGTCTAAATTTGTTAATTTTTTGATAGAAGTTATGTTGTCTTGATACATAAAATTATCTATAAAATTGTTTAGAATTATTCCTTCAATATTTATATTCCTTTTTTGTGCGTATTCTGCTGTCAACAGAACGGAGTTTATTGTCCCCAGACCTCCGTCTGCAACAATAATAGTATTTACTCCCATATCTTTGATTAAATCACTCATAAGATATGGTTTTTCAATATCAATAGGGCAGGTAATGCCACCGGCACCTTCTATCAAAAGATAATCATACTCTTGTTGTTTTTTCTTGAAATCCTCAAGAATTTTTTCTTTAGATATTTTTATCCCTTTACGTTTTGCTGCAAGATGCGGAGAAACTGCTTCTTCAAAACAGTATGTCAGGCAGTCCATCGGATTAGAATTTAGTCCTGCTGTTTCTGTGACATATTTGCAATCACCCGGGATTCCGTTTACGGCTCCGCTCAAGATTGGTTTATAGTATCCGCAGTTTAAACCTTCTTCTCTCATTTTTTTTACAATCAGAGCTGAGATGTATGTTTTTCCTATATCAGTTCCGGTTGCAGTAATAAATATACATTTTGTCATTTTACCAACCTCCCGGCTATGAATTTAATCAAATTTAAAATTATAAAAATCTTTTTCTAAAAATACCAAAAACGGTATTAATTCAAGACGTCCGACCAGCATATTAAAAATCATAATCAGTTTTGATGATGTATGCAGACATTCAAAATTACTCATTGGACCAATTATTCTACCAAATCCCGGGCCGACATTTCCGATTGAAGTAATTGCTGATGATATGCCGATAACAATGTTTTTTTCAATAATTGATATTGCAAGAACTGCAATCAGGACAATAGCAAAGTAAAACATTATAAAACCTATTGTCTGGCTTAAGACATCTTTGGATACAATGCTGTCATTAACTTTTATATTTATAACGGCATTAGGATGCAGTATTTTTTTTAGTTCCATTTTCATGATTTTATAAACCAGCATCCAGCGTACAATTTTTATCCCGCCGCCGGTTGAACTTGCACAGGCTCCTGTGAACATCGCAAGAAACAATAATACTTGAGACGTAAATGACCACTTTGCAAAGTCAACACTTGCACTGCCTGTTGAGGTCATAATAGATATTACCTGATAACATCCGTGTGTAATTGCATCAAATATTTTGTAGTGGTCATTGAGTACAAGTGATAGTGCAACCATAAACGAAATGCCTGCAAAAATTCCGAAATATACTCTGAATTCTTCATTTTTCCACATTAAAAGAGGATTTAACTTTGTGTAAGCTCTATGCTGCAGGTTGAAACTGGAACCTGCAAGGAATATAAATACCATCATTATCCATACGATATAATTTGAGTGGTATCCCATAATGCTTTCCGGATTCGGTGAAAATCCGCCGGCAGCAACTGTTGCCATACTGTTGCATATTGAATCAAACAATGGCATTTTGGCAATCGTAAGACAAATTATTTGAATTATAGTGAGACCAAGATACACAAGCCACAGTGAAGATGCAGTGCTTCTGATTCTAGGTGTAAATTTATCTTCCGTAGGTCCCGGAGATTCTGCAAAAAACATCTGTCTGCCTGCTATTGCAAACTGCGGTAATATTGCAATAAACAGGACGATAATTCCCATACCGCCAAGCCAGTGCGTAAAACATCTCCAGAACATTACAGCATGCGGATAAGAAAATGTCGTTAGTATTGTAGCACCTGTCGTGGTAACACCTGATACGGATTCAAACAAAGAGTCCACAGGTGAAATACCATAAAACATATAAGGTATTGCAGCAATTATACTAACCAGAATCCAGGACATTGTTACGATAAATAAACCTTCACTTTTTTTGATATCGTTTAAATTTTTTAATTGTCCTTTCAATTTGCCGATTTGATTAAAAATATACCCGACAGATATTGACAAAATTGCCGTTATTAAAAAGGGCATCATTGAATCATATTCTTTATAAATTAAAGAAAAAATAATCGGAGTACATACTAAAAGTCCGAAAAAAGTCAAAACTAAACCAAAACTGTATGACAAATAATTAAATCTCATTATTTCCCCTTAAAAAACTCTTTGATTGCCGGAGCATTGATGTTTGTAGTAAATATAATAAGATTATCTTTTTTCATAACCATGGTATCACCTTTAGGTATGATAACCCGATTCCGTCTTTTTATTGTTCCGACTATGGCTTTTGCCGGCATGTTTAAATCTTTTATTTTTCTGTCTTCAAAGCTGTCAGGGACTGTTATTTCCAAAACTTCCCCCTGCCCTTGTTCAACGGTTGCCAAAATATCAACGTTTGTTTCATACAAATCGTTTTTGACTTCGTTTAATGCCGCATTGTTTGGTGATACGGCAACATCTATTCCTACTTTTTCAAACAGAGGTATATTAAGGTTCTTTGAAACTCTTGATATAACCCGTTTTACACCGAGCTGCTTAACTAAAAGCGAACATAAAAGGTTCTTTTCATCGTTGTTTGTAACACTTACGACTACATCACAATCACTGATTTCTTCTTCGCTCAGCAGTGACAGATTAGTTCCGTCTCCGTTTATAATCAAGGTATTAGATAATTCCTGTGCCAGATATTCACAACGTGACATATTTTTTTCAATAATTTTTGTTTTAATTTTCAGTTCTTCGAGGTTTTTGGCAAGCATAAGCCCGATTTTTCCGCCGCCTATAAGGCAAACCGATTTAACAAATTCTTTTTCGTGGAAAAAAGACCCGGCAAGTCTGTCAAGAGCATGGGCAAGCCCCATGAATATAACTTTGTCGTCTTGTTCAAATATTGTTTCACCTGATGGAATAAATAGTTCCGAATTTCTGGTTATACCAACAATAATTGTATTGTCAGGAAAGTTGCAGTTTCTAATCTTTTGATTAACAAGTACAGAATTTTCTTTTAATTTGTATTCAAGCAGTCTTGCCCTTCCGTCTGCAAAGTTTTCTACATCAAGAGCCTGTGCAACCGTAATAATTCTGAAGATTTCCTGAGTTAATAATTCTGCCGGCCAGATTACGTAATCAATAAATATATCACCGCAGAAATCTGAATCTTTTATACTTAGAGTTGACTTATATTCCTCTTTGCTTACGCAGCATATTGTTTTTATGTCGGAAATTCTTTTGGCGGCAAGACAGGCTACAATATTAGCCTCATCTAATCCGGTGCAGGCAAGAAATACATCAGCATTTTTTATATCTGCCTGTTTTAATACCTCAATATCGGATGCGTTTCCCTGAACATATCCGATATCCAACTTATTAAAATCGTGTGTGATATTTTCTTCGTTATCAATAATGATAACATCGTGATCTTCAAAAAATTCGGTTGCTATCAAGCATCCCAATTCTGTTGCACCAAAAATTATAATTTTCATGCCTTTGAATATATCGCAACCTTATCAGCAAGTCAATTATAGAGTTTACGAGAAAAATACATTTTTCTCGCAAACTCTCTGGAACGGTTTCACATCCGGTTGTGTGCTATCTCGCACACGAACTGATGTTCATACACCTAAGGCCGGAGATTTGAAAAGCGGATTGTCGGCAGAGTGCGGAGTGCTTTTGCGAAGCAAAACACGTAGGCATGTTTAATGCCGACAACCAAGCTAGTTCGAAAAATTGTCATTTTTCGACTTTTTCCTCATCCTCTATATTCAATAATTGTAAAGCCTCTTCACAATATTCTTAAATTGAGTTACAATAGTTCTAAAATAAGGAGCTTTAGATGAGCGAAGAAAAAATTGTACGTTTAGGTGCTAAGCGTGATAAGTCACACAAAGAACATGAACCTGTATCACGCAAAGTAGAAGAGAAAGAAAAAGAGGTTACGGAACCGGTTTATTGCAGTTTCTGCGGCAGACCTAATACGCAGGTTGTAAAGATGGTAAAAGGACCGGGGGTTAATATTTGTTCTGAATGTACAATGATTGCGGTACAGTACTTAATTCTTAACGACAGAATGCCTTCAGCAGAGGCTCAGGCTATACTTGATGCCTTCTGGGGGAAATGCAGGTGATAAATGAATAAGATTCAAATTAGAGCAGAGATTTTAACTTTAATAACTAAATTACAAACTACAACGGCAGTTTCTGATGATATGTTTGCCCTTCTTGATGCAGAAGAAGATAAACAGGCAGTTATGGATGTCCTTTTAAAAGAATTATCCAGAGCAAAAGAACAAAAAGCTTTTGTTATATGTTATATGTTGACCCGTTTATTTGACAAAGAGATGCTTAATACTTCTCTAAGAGAATTTATTCGTACTCCTAAGATAAACGATTATGCCAAAATGGTTGCGTTCAATCTTTTGCGTGATATTGGAAGTGAAATTCAGTATGATGAAGTAAACGGCTATTTCACCGAATTTGAACAAATTGTTGATGAAGAAACTAAAGAATTGTTGAATACTGCAATAATGAATCCTGAAGCACAAATTGATTTTATGGATTTCTTGCTTGCACTGCCTCCGGAAGAACAGCTTGTGCTTGTTCGTTCTTTGAATGAAGATTACAGCCATGATGCACTTGCCAATATTCTGATTCCGATATTTTTATATAATCCGAAATCCGATTTGGCAAAAGAAGTTGCAGGATTGCTTGCAAATTCAAAATCTCAATTGGCGTTCCACGCTTTTGAAGATGCAAAAGAGTTTGTTTCTGAGGACTTGTACCCATTGATTAACAAGGGGTTATCAACATTAAAGCTTGCAGGTATAAGAGTTGATAACACAATAGAATTTTATAAAGATATTTTAAAAGCTTCAAAGCCTTACCGCTCATATATAAGTTATCCTGACGGACATGGTAACAATGCTGTTGTTTTCTCAAGAAAACGTCCTGATGAAACTTTACAGTTTGTTGCAATGGTTATAAACGACAAATACGGGATTTTAGACTGCTTTGGTTTTAATGAAATTACTGAATTTGATTTCAATAGAATACTTGACAGATTCTTTGGTGAAAACGGTAAAGTCGAAATTGATGAAAGAGTTCTCAAATATTTGATTGACGAAGCAGAAAAACTCTCCAGATACAATATGGATATTTTGCCTTATGAATATGTGTGCTGGAAAAACATTTTCCTTGATATTGAACCTAAAAAACCGCATTGTAGTATATCTGCAAAAGAATTAAATCAAGCTGAGATTGATACTCTTGCTCTGTTAGATTTTACCCAGCATTGGTTTTATGATACGGAAACTTCTGACGGGTTCAAAATGTTTATGGACAAACTGAACAAAGAAATGATAACAAATGAATTCAATGTTGATTTAGACAATTTTATCAAGGCTCATTTTGATACCGTGTACACTCAGGAAGAAAAAATACTCTGGGACAGAAGATTTTATTTCTCCGCATATCTAAGTGAACTAAGAGCAAAGAATTCTGAATCCCAGTTATTGTTGTCATTGCAGGGAAATGTAGAATTCTTAAGAAATATTTTGAGAAAAAGTATTTATGAATACTATATAAGACAACGCTGGATTTTGACT
Organism: Candidatus Gastranaerophilales bacterium; assembly: GCA_944324835.1. Lineage (GTDB taxonomy): Bacteria > Cyanobacteriota > Vampirovibrionia > Gastranaerophilales > Gastranaerophilaceae > UMGS1585. Next base: position 12,917 of record CALUXV010000033.1, on the reverse strand, counting down.
AATTCCAAGAAAACAAAATCCATGTTCCAAAGAAATGATGAAAAAGATTCTCTCGGGTTAGAATTAATGCAGCTTGATATGATTATATCTTCAATTGAAAACTTGTGGGTTAAAGTATAATGGATAAAGTAATGGCTCTCGATATTGGAACAAAACGCATCGGGATTGCCTTGAGCGATTTTCTGCATATTACTGCGAATCCGCATTCTTTTATCCCGAGAGAGCCGGAATCTGATGCAATTATGACGATAAAGAAAATAGCTGAAGAAAATAAAGTCGGTACAATTGTTGTTGGATTACCTGTTAATATGGATGGCACGTATGGCTTTCAAGCAGAAGATTGTAAAAAATTTGCTGGTAAATTAAACGGGTTTGATATAGTATTTGAAGATGAAAGGCTTACATCAGAGCAAGCTGAAGAAAATTTAAGAGAAAGAAAAGTTGATTTTCGAAAAAACAAAGGACTTGTAGATGTAGAAAGCGCCTGTATAATTTTAGAACAGTATTTAGGAAAGTGAGATAACAATGGCAGATATGAATGATGACCAAATAATAGAAACGATGACAGAGGACGGTGAAGTAGTTCAATTCCGTTTGTTTGATATCATTGAATTTGAAGAAAAAGAATACGCTCTTTTATTACCATTAGAAGATGATGACGATGAAGATGCAGAAATCGTTTTAATGCGTTTGATAAAAGAAGATGATGATTACTTATTTGAAACAATTGATGACGACGATGAATTTGACAGAGTTTCTGAATATATAGAAAGTCTTGAAGAAGCGGATGAAGACGAAGAATAAGAGGTATTATTTTGTTAGAGAAATTTACGGAACAAGCTATTAATACGGTATCTGAATCTCAAAACTATGCATTGTCATTAGGGAGTTCTGAAGTATGCCTTGAACACTTGCTTTATGCAATTGTTAAAGAGTCTAAAGGAATATCTCTGCGTTTATTTAAAACAAATGATATTACTTTAGAAAAAGTAGACAAAGCTGTTCGTCGTTATGTTTCTCAATCAACAAATAAGTTTTCACAAATACCTTTTAATAATCACTACAAAGAGGTTTTGAAAAAATCTCTGGATTTGGCAAAAATTTCAGGACATCAAAACATCTTGTATGAACATTTATTTTTAGCATTATTAACGGATAAATCATCAAATGTTTCACAAATACTTGATGAGTTTGAGTTTAATATATTTAAAGCAAAAGATTTATTAAGCCGGCTTGTACAGAAGAAACAAAAAGCTCTGGAGCATCCTGAAGGCGAAGAAAAAGAGCGTAAGAATATTATTGATTACGTTTTTGATGATTCCGGTGTTGCGCCTGTATTTAACCGTGCAATATCAAAGCTTTCAACCACTGATTACGAAATATTGGGAACTGAACAGATAGTTGCATCCATTTTAGAAGACAGAGATTCTGACTTATCAAAAATCTTTGCCCAGTTTGGTATAACTGCAGAAAGTTTTGATGAAAAGTTAAAATCTCTACAATCCAGAAAAGCGGAATATGATGCTAAAAGGGTTGTATTTACTCCAAAAGCGTTTGTTGTTATGAGTTCTGCCTTAGAAATTGCAAAAGAACTCGGTTCATCTAAGGTTCTTCCTGAACATATTGCACTCGGTATTTTGAAATCTAAAAAAGGTGTTGCGTATGAAATCTTTGAACAATTGAACGTTAAAGAAGAAGATTTGATGAATGCGATTATAAAACCGATAGAAAAACAAATGCCGGAAACTCTTGTTATTCTAAAACTTGCAAAAGAAGAAGCAAGAAGAATCGGGAAAAAAGTTGTAGGTACTGAGATGCTGCTTTTAGGAATAATTTCAGAGGGGGCAGGTATCGGAGCAAGGGTTCTATCCAAGTTAGAAATTACATTGCAGGATGCCCGCAAGATTATTGAATCTCAACTTGGCTACGGAAACGATTATTTTGATAGTGAAATCGTATTTACAAAACGTGCAAAAGCTGTTCTTGAAAAAGCCTGGTCGCTTGCGAAAGAAGGAAATAAGGATAGAATTGCATCAGAAGATTTATTGATGGCAATAATCTCTGAACCTTCAGCACTTGCTATGAAGGTATTAGAACAATTGGGCGTTGATGCTGTCGAAATAAAATACGGGATATTAAAAGAACTAGAGTCATAATTTTGAAAGATAAAGTATTAGAGTTTTTAAATAAATATAATCTGACTGATAAAACCATAATTGTCGGATTCTCCGGCGGTCACGATTCTATGTGTCTTTTAGATATATTATTCAAACTATCCACAAAATACCCGTTTAAACTTATTGCAGCACATTTTAACCATAATTGGCGCGGTGTTGAGGCTAAAATGGAACAGGATATATGCCGCAAGTTTTGTGAGGACCGGCAGATAGAATTCTACACTAAAACAGCGGCATTAAATATTAAACAATCCGAAGCAGTTGCACGTGCAATGCGTTATGATTTTTTCAATAGAGCTATTCAAAAATACAATGCTGATGCACTTTTTACTGCACACAACAAAAACGATAATGCAGAAACCATTCTTTATAGGGTTATAAAAGGAACAGGGGTTACAGGATTAAAAGGGATAGCGGAAAAAAGAGATAATATATACAGACCGCTGATAGATATAACCAGAGATGATATTGATGAATATTGTCAGGATAACAACCTTATACCAAACAACGATTCATCGAATGAAAATGTGAAATATAAAAGGAATTTTATAAGACATAAACTTATTCCAATGGCGGAAGAAATCAATGAAAATGTACTGGATTCCCTAACCTCTCTTGCACGTGTTGCAGCAGATGAATCCCGTATAATTGATGAATATATGCATTATGTTAAATCTGTCGTAATGGTAAATGATTCAATTGTGACAGAACGATACATAAATATGTCCCCTGCCGTTAAAAGAAAACTTATATATGACCTTGTGACCTCTCAAAAATTGGATTATGATTCTCAAAAAATATACGAAATATACGATTTTATTGAGCAAAACAGAGATTCAAATTCAGGTACAAAAATGTCTCTTTCATCAGGTTTATGGCTTTATGTAAGTTCAAAAATCATAGAGCTTGTCGTAAAAACTCCAAAATTAGAAGACGAGGTTCTTGTAAGGCTTGAGGGAAGTTACGAAATAGGGGATTATATTTTTGAGATATCAACGTATGCCGGAGATGATATCTCATCATATCCGCCGGATAATTCTTATACAGCTTATATAAACCTGACGGATGTTGATTTGGATTTTGTTTTGAGGACAAGAAAGGACGGGGATATCATAAATCCTCTCGGTATGTCCGGCAGTATGAAACTAAAAAAATATTTGATATCAAAATCCGTTCCGCAGCATAAGAAGGATGATTTGATATTACTTTGTACACCTGATAATGAAGTTTTGTGGGTTGCAGGTCTAGGTTTAAGTAATAAAATTCAAGTAACGGATAAACCGACGCACAAAATTACATTGAGAAAAAAATAAGGATAATATTATGATGATAACACCTGATGATATTCATGTTCTGTATTCAGAAGAAGATTTGCAAAAGCGTATAAAAGAACTTGCAGAGGAATTGAATACACACTATAACGGCGAAGAAGTTTTTGCCGTATGTGTTTTGAAAGGTTCTGTAATGTTTTTTACCGATTTAGTAAAACATTTAACGATGCCTTTAAAGATGGAATTTATAAGGCTTTCAAGCTACGGTTCAAATTATTCTTCATCAGGAAAGGTGAAGGCTGTAAATTTATCGCTGCCGGATATTAATGATAAAAATGTTTTGATTGTCGAAGATATTATTGATACAGGGCATACTGCAAAATTTTTGCTTGATTTTATCGGGCACAATTTTAAGACAAAAACAACAAAATTCTGTTCGCTTTTGAACAAAAAATCCAAAAGAGTTGTAGATGTTGATGCGGATTTCTCAGGTTTTATTGTTGAAGATAAGTTTTTAGTAGGTTACGGGCTTGATTTTGAAGGGTATTACCGGAATATCCCATATATAGGTTATGTAGATGTATAACGTTGCTTTTATTCCTGTTCGTCAGGGAAGTAAATCAATAATTAATAAAAATATTCGAGATTTAAACAGTAAACCGCTTATTTACTGGACGGTTATGGCTGCACAGGTTTCGAATCTTGATAAAGTATTTGTATCAACTGATGGAGAAACAATAAAAAATACTGTTGAGCAATTTGGGTTCAGTAAGGTAGAAGTTATTAAACGAAGCCCTGAAACAGTTACGGATACAGCAACTTCTGAGAGTGCATTATTAGAGTTTTGCCGGAATTATGAATTTGATAACGTAGTATTTTTACAGGCAACATCGCCGCTTACAACTACAATAGATATAAACGGGGCTTTAGATAAGTTCCTTCATTCCGATAAAAAATCTTTGATATCTGCAGTAAAAAGATTTCAGTTTATCTGGGGTACAAACGGTAATCCATTGAATTATAATCCGCAAACTCGCCCGAGACGTCAGGATTGGAACGGATACTATATAGAAAACGGTGCATTTTATATTTCTTCAAGAGAAGAAATTTTAAAATCAAACTGCCGGATAACTCCTCCTGTAGATTTTTGGGAAATGCCGGAAAAAACACTGTTTGAAGTTGATGAACCGGAAGATATTGCAATTATTGAAAATTTATTTCATTTAGACTAAGTATTTGTCTTACTTAATAAAATAGTTATAATAATATAATATAAGTATTTTATTGAGGATGTGGAGATGAAAAGATTTATTCTAACATTAATGTTAATCGCAGGGATTTCGGCACCATCGTTTGCTCTGCCGTGGAGTGATCCGGAGCCGGTTCCTCCGACAGTTAAACTTCCGTCAAAATATACACCTGAATATATCAAATATATAACAGAAGAGTACAAATGTACGGGAAAATCAGAATTAATCTATGTTGCAATAGATATGCTTAAGGGAACTGAAGGTGATTTTTCAAGAAAAGCACTTTTAGGAAATAATCTTTCAGGTTATCCTGTAAAAATTGAGTTTAAAGATTTGGCATCCGTAAATAAAGATTATGCAAATTTTGACGCTATTGGCTGGAAAAAGAGAAGTAAGCTTTATATTTATATTAATCCTAAACATAAAACGGCACCTCCGGGAGCTTTGGCAGCGTTACTTGCACATGAAGCTCTGCATCAGGATGAATATAACTCTTTATCCGAAGAAACTTATGCATGGACAATGGAAGCTGCTGTCTGGTGTGAAATAAAAGATATTTTCCCGGAATCAAACATAGAGGATAATTCACTTGTAAAACGTGAAAATACCTTGAAGCAGCTATTTGAAAAGGGCGGATATACTAATAAATATATTAAAAAGGCTGTATATGCCAATAAAGGATATCAGGGATTGCCTTTAACATCACCGGGTTTTCAGGAACTTTAGTATAATATCTTGGTGTGTATTGATAAATATTTTTCCTTGATGTTAAATTGATTTATGGCAAAGAAACAGGGTTTTATATTTTTATTAACAGTATTAGTTCTTTTTGTTGTAAATCAGCTTGTTGTGAGCTTTATGTCAACTCCTCCAAGCATTAATCCCGATACTTTGACTGATACATCAACCATTAAACCGCAAAAACTTTTTGAAAAAACATGGAAAGAAATTGATTCGGGTTTTTATGATTCTTCACTGAATTCTCAAGACTGGAAATACTGGAAAAAACACTACAAAGGTAAAATCAAAACAGATGAGGATGCCAAAGTCGCAATTGATACAATGATTGCAAGTCTGGATGATGATTATTCAAAATATTTAAATAAAAAAGAATATGCAGAACAAAACAGTTCTATTGAATCAAAAATTTCCGGAATAGGTGTAAATATAATGAATGATTCCGGAAAAATTATTGTTTTTAGTGTTTTGGATAAAACTCCTGCCAAAGAAGCAGGGATTCGAGCAAATGATATAATTAACAAAGTTGATGGGAAAAGCGTTGGCGGTATGAATATTGCAGAAGTTGCATCACTAGTTCGGGGGAAAGAAGGAACGGTTGTTCAACTCGAATTGATTAGAAAACACCGCAAAATAATTAAGTATGTGAAACGCAAAAGCATAAAGATTGAATCTGTTAAATCATCCGTAAAAAATGATATCGGGTATATTCAAATTTCAAGCTTTATTGGTACATCAACATCCACAGAGTTTTTGACAGCATTGGAAAAAACAAAAGATTCCAAAGGTTTAATTTTAGATTTGAGAGGAAACACCGGCGGATTGCTTGCTAATGCAATATTTATTGCAAATATGTTCTTGGATAACGGAACGATTGTAAATATTGTTTCCCGTGACGGTAAGATAGAAAATATTAAAGCTCAGCATACTACTGCTGTTATTGATAAGCCCGTTGTAATCCTTGTTGACGGTGCCAGCGCAAGTGCAAGTGAAATTTTATCGGGGGCATTAAAAGACCATCATAAAGCTGTTTTAGTCGGGACGAGAACATTTGGTAAAGGTATGGTGCAAAGAATTATACCGCTGCCTAATTCTACCGGTCTTAATCTTACCATTGCGAAATATTTGACACCGAATGGCTCTGATATAAACAAAAAAGGGATTACTCCGGATTATGTTGTAAATTATACGGAACGTGATGTTATAGCTCACAAAGACCCTCAAAGAGAAAAAGCAGAAATAATCTTAACAGGTCTGATTTCTAAATAGTATGATATAATAATTGTCATGAACGACTCTTTAGCGCAAACATTAAAGCTTGTTCCGACTTTGCCCGGCTGTTATATCTATTATGATAATACAGGAGAAGTTATATATGTCGGCAAAGCAAAGAATCTAAAACGACGTGTTTACAGTTATTTCCACAAAAAACATGACAGCGTTAAAGTTTCTGTCCTTGTATCTCAAATTGAGAAGATGGAATACATAATAACAGATTCAGAAGTTGAAGCTCTTATTCTTGAATCTCATCTGATAAAAAAATATAAACCTAAATACAATATTCTTTTAAAAGACGACAAAAAATATCCGTATTTTCTGATTACTGATGAAAAGTATCCGAGAATTACAATTGTACGCAAAAAAAATATGAATCCTGATAAAGGCAGGTATTACGGACCATATACGGATATAAGGGCAATGCATTCAACACTGGATTTCCTAAAGAAAATATTCCCCCTAAAACAGTGTAAAACGCCTAAATTCTCTAATCGTCCGTGTCTTTATTACCATATTGGACGCTGTATGGCTCCTTGTCAGAATAAAATATCCTCTGAGGATTATAAGGCTCTGGTTGCTCAGGTGGAATTGTTTCTTTCAGGCCGCCAATCAGAACTCTTAAAACGCCTGAAATCTGAAATGGAACGCTATGCAGTATCCGAACAGTTTGAAAAAGCTGCAAAAATGAGAGACAGTTATCTTGATTTGCAAAAAACACTTGAACGTCAGAAAGTTGTATTTGAAAACACAAAACTCAACGAGGATGTTATATCCTCTATCTATGTGGACGGTATTCTTGCAATTACAGTCTTGTTAATTCGGGAAGGGCGGTTAATCGACAAAAAAGACTTTACTTATTTTGATGAAAGTGATGATACAACAGAATTATTCAGAACATTTTTCCGTGAATATTATTCTAATTTGATGCTTGAGTTTCCTGATAAAATTGTTTCGAATGAACTTCAGGATATCGGAGAAAAAGAACTCTATCAGGACTGGTTAAAACTCTTATCAGGCAAGAATATCAAAATAAGTTACGGCAAAACAAAACAAGGGAAAGAGTTGACCGATTTAGCTCTTAAAAACGCCAAAAACCTTCTTGAAACTGCAAAACTAAAAAAACTGACATCCATCAGGAATGATTTTAATGAAGTTGGTTCTTATCTGATGGAAAAATTACACCTGAAATCTTTTCCAAACAGGATTGAATGTTACGATATCTCGCATATTCAAGGAACAAATACAGTTGCATCAATGGTTGTATTTGAGAATGGTCAGTCTAAAAAGTCTGAGTACCGCCGTTTTAAAGTTCGTTCTACAGAAGGAAAACCTGATGACTTTCAGTCAATGAAAGAGGTTTTATCTCGTCGTCTTGCAAGAATGGGTGAACCTAAATGGTCAAAACCTAACCTTGTTATAATTGATGGCGGCAAAGGACAGCTGTCATCTGTTATGGAAATTGTAGAAGAAATCGGAATGAAAGATATTGATTTTGTATCACTTGCAAAACGTGAAGAAGAAGTTTTTCTTCCTCATCAGTCAGAGCCGATTAGAATCCCTATGGATTCTAATGTCATGTTTTTAATCCAGAGAATACGTGATGAAGCACACCGATTCGCAATTACCTATCATAGAAAATTACGTTCTAAATCCGTAATTGATGATAATAAAAATTAATATATACTAAAGGTTTTTATTTTATAATATATTATAAGTATGAATATATCAGGCGGACAATTTAAAGGGCGAAAAATTTTTACTCCCGATGAAAAAATAACAAGACCAACTTTGTCTAAAGTTAGGATGAGTATTTTTAATTGCTTGTATTCTCTTCTTGGTGACTTTGAGTCAATGAGTTTTTTGGATGTATTTGGCGGTTCAGGAATTATGGGGCTGGAGGCTTTATCAAGAGGTTTCTCAAAAGTTACTGTTATTGAACAAAATAAAAAAGCAGCACAAATAATAAAAAAGAATTATGAAACTTTTAAAATAAAACCTGATTTAATTTTGGGTAATGCCTTAAATATATTACCTAAATTAAATTTAAAATATAATGTGGCTTATGTTGATCCGCCTTATGCTGCAGGTATTTATGAAGAAACATTAGAAAAACTTCAAAATAAGGCTGAAATAATAATTCTTGAGCATCCTTCAACTTTGAAATTTGAAATTGGAGGAATAATAAAAGAAAAAGAATACGGCGATAAAACTATTACTTATATAAGAGCTTGAATATAAGAATCAATTTCTTCTTCTGTATTCATTTCTGTTACAGATACGAGAACTTTTCTATCGTCGATTTTCAACCCGCCTATGATATTTTGTTTTTTTAGTTTTGTTAAAAATTCATCACTATTAGCGGTATCGACTGTAAATTCACTGTAAAATTCTTTGTTAAGAGTTTTAAACCCGATTTTATCAAGTTTATTTGATAGTTTGTGTGCAAGATTACAGGATATAACACCAGCTTGTTTGAACCCTTTTTCGCCGACAAGTGATAAATATAAGGTTGAGCATAGAGCAATAAGTGCCTGATTAGAACAAATATTACTTGTTGCTTTTTCCCGTCTGATATGCTGTTCTCTTGTCTGCAGAGTCAGTGTAAAGGCTTGATTCCCGTCTGCATCAACTGTTCTGCCGGCAATTCTTCCCGGTAACTGTCTTACGTATTTTTCTTTGCAGGCAAGGAATCCGGCATGCGGGCCGCCAAAATTCATTGGAATTCCAAGTTCCTGAATATCTCCGACTACAATATCCGCATCAGATGGTGGTTTAATTACGGATAGAGCCGAAAGTCTTGTGCAAACGATTAGCAATGCATCAACAGCCGGAAGCTTTGTTATTTCTCCGTAAAAATCAGGGTTTTGGATAAGTACGGCCGAATATTTGTCTGTGTTTTCAGGCAGGTTATCAAACCATTCAAGTTCAATATTTGCTGCCCACATGTATGTTTTGATAACTTCTTTGTATTCTGGATTTAATTTTGAAGATACTAAAACTTTGTGTTTCTTCTTTAATCTTACTGCCATAGAAAGAGCTTCAGCACAGGCGGTTGCCGCATCATAAACAGATGCATTTGATACATCCATGCCGGTTAATCTGCATATCATTGTTTGAAATTCGTACATAATTTGTAATGTACCTTGTGAAATCTCCGGCTGATATGGTGTATATGCTGTTAAGAATTCAAATCTCTGAGCCACTTGTGAAATAGCTGCAGGAATAAACTTATTGTATACGCCTGCACCTAAAAAAGAAATGTAATCAATATTATTATTTTTCGCAAGAGATTTTATTTTCTTTGTTGTTTCCATTTCTGATAACGGATTATCCATTTTGAATTCTTCCAGCATTACCGGAATATGTTTAAATAAGTCATCAACAGATGTGCAGGAAATGTCTTTTAGCATTTCCTGTCTTTCTTCTTCACTATGTGCAATAAAATTATTCATTATACCAATTCTTCTTTATAATCTGAGTAATCCATTAAATCTGCAAATTCCGTATCATCTGCAGAAGATTCAATTTTTATTAACCATCCTTTTTCATGAGGATCTTCGTTTAATAATTCCGGAGTTGTAACAATATCTTCATTTACAGCTGTTACCACACCTGATATTGGCATATAAATTTCAGATGCGGCTTTTACTGATTCTACGGTTGCAAAAACTTCATTCTTTTTGAATTCAGCACCTGTTTCGGGAAGCTCTACAAAAACAACATCTCCAAGCTGTTCTACTGCATAATCTGTTAATCCGACAGTATACTTTCCGTCATCTCCTAAAAGATATTCGTGAGTTTTACTACATAACATACTTTCGCTCATTCATATTCTCCTTTATATATTAATATTATCCTTTGTTATTCTTTTTTACAAATGGTCGTTTAACCACTTTGGCATTGTATAATTTCCCTCTTATATCAACCTGAATTATTGTATCAACGGTGATATCAGGAATTGATTTAACATAGGCGAGTGCAATATTTTCATTTCTGACAGGCGAAATTCCGCCGCTGGTTATTACACCAACCTTTTCATTATTATAATACACATCATATCCGTGACGTGCAATACCTCTGTCCAACATTACAATTCCAATTAACTTTTTTGGCGCCCCATTTGTTAATTGGTTTTCAATTACAGTTCTGCCGTTATAATCATCAAGTTTGTTCTTTGGAATAGACCAGGAAAGTCCTGCTTCAACCGGAGTTGTATTTTCATCTAAATCATTGCCGTAAAGGTGAAGTGCGGCTTCCAATCTTAAAGTATCTCTTGCTCCAAGACCGATAGGTTTTATATCAAATTCTTTTCCATATTCAAGAATTTTGTCCCACAGGAGTTCTGAGAATTCATTTTTTACAAGAATTTCGACTCCGTCTTCTCCGGTATAGCCGGTGCGTGAAATCCAAAGGTTTACGTTACAGAGCTCTGCACGTTTGATTGTAAAAAACGGCGGAAGATTTTCTATCCCCATTTTAGCCATCAAATCTTTTGCTTTAGGGCCTTGTACCGCAAGCAAAGAGTAGTTGTGCGATTCATTTATAATATTTACGTTGAATCCTCTTTGATTTCTGACCATCCAGTTTAAATCTTCATCAATTCTTGCTGCGTTTGCAATAACGAGATATTTTTTATCTTCAAGTTTATAGATAATCAGGTCATCAATTATACCGCCTTGTTTGTTTGTTAATTGACAGTAGACGGCTTTTCTGTCTACAAGTTTTGTAATATCCTGCGGAACAAGTTTATTAAGATACGGGCAGGCATCATCGCCATAGACAATTAATTCACCCATATGAGAAACATCAAACAGTCCTACATTTTCTCGTACGGTTTTATGTTCTTCGATAATTGAAGAATACTGTACAGGCATGTGCCAGCCTGCAAAGTCAACCATTTTGGCATTAAGTGCAATATGTTTATCGTGTAAGAATGTTTGTTTGGTCATAGTTACTCCCTCTAGTCTTATTTTATTGTCTATGTAATGAATTGATATGTCAAGAGGTGGAGAATGTGTAAATAAAAGAAGATTTGTTTCCGGAAAAATATTCCAGCCAGTGTTAGTGCTAATGTTGCGTTAAAATCTAAGCAGTAAATTTAAACTTGAATTTTTCTTCATTAATTCTTTTTTTATCCCTCTTTACATTTAATTTTTTTTTAGATAGAATAAATTCTGTTACAATTCAATTTGTCTGGAGGAGTGCCAGAGCGGTTGATTGGAGCAGTCTTGAAAACTGTCGTACGTTCACGCGTACCGTGGGTTCGAATCCCACCTCCTCCTAATAAAAATGGGCAAACTTTTTGTTTGACCCATTTTTATTTTTGTGTGGTGTTGGTGTATTTTAAAGTCCGATTTGCTCTGAAGCAAAATTTCAAAATGTCATCCTGAACTTGTTTCAGGATCTTATAATAGTGTGGCATTGAGCCAATTTATACAGGTCGGAAGCTGCTTGATTATAAAAAATCAAACCGGACGAAATCGGACTTTATCAGGACATAAAATTACAAAGAATATTTTTAAATTAGGCTAGACACTTCCAAAATCAAAGAAATTTCTTTGTCCGATTAATATCCAATTTACGTACTTATTTTTATTCCCTCCACGCCTTTAGCATTCCTTGTTCCGGTTTAGAATAAAAAATTTTTTCAAAAACAGTCTTTGCGGTGTTTCGATTTCCTGATAATTTATCGGAAAAATAATCTATTCCGAACAAATCTTTGTAATCGGCTTTACCGCCAACACTAACTTCTGATACAGGTATATCATCAATATATATGAACTCTAGATCAGCTTTTTTTTGCTTAAATAACGGACTTAATCTTGCTTCATATCCTTTTGTTACTGGTTCCAATTCTTTTGGCATCATATCAACATATTTTTTGAATGCAGTTTTCTCACCATATTTTTGAACTAGTTGATTAAAAAGTAATTTTCTTTCTTCAGGCATCGCAGTAAAATTGAACCATTCTCGAAGTTCCATTTCTGCATTTCTTCCCAATCCGCCATTTTCAGTTTGTTTTTGTGTTCTTATTCTTAGTTTTGTTGAGTCCAAATTTTTGGTTGGTATTTTTAACATTACAATCTGGTTGGAACTTCCTGTGCAAAAAATTTTATCACACAAATCATTTCTCAAATTTTTACTCCAATATTTTCCAAAGCTGTCCAATTCTAACATATAGACACCATCAGGCAATCTGCCTC